>NZ_JAQSLK010000019.1 GCF_028649595.1 Campylobacter magnus | reverse complement strand
TTCTAGAATTAAACTTTATATTTGCAAAAATGAAAAATCAAAGCTTTAACAAGTCCTGTAAAATTGTATTAAACTTATTGACTTTTAACATTGGTAAATTAAATAACATTTGAGTAATTTCAAAAATGGTGGAGAATAGCGGGATCGAACCGCTGACCTCCTGCGTGCAAAGCAGGCGCTCTCCCAGCTGAGCTAATTCCCCATAAAAAATACAAATCTCAATCCCTGAAATCTAAACAAGCTCTAACCAAGCATTATTTTTTAAAAATGCTGAAAAATATCAGCTGATGAATACCTTGTGAGAGAGTATTCATTTGTACTCTAGAAAG
>NZ_JAQSLK010000018.1 GCF_028649595.1 Campylobacter magnus | reverse complement strand
CTTTCTAGAGTACAAATGAATACTCTCTCACAAGGTATTCATCAGCTGATATTTTTCAGCATTTTTAAAAAATAATGCTTGGTTAGAGCTTGTTTAGATTTCAGGGATTGAAAAGATTTTGTTTTAGAAAATATATTTACTTTTTTAAAGCATAATCCCAGCTTTGTTTTAGTTTAGCAAATGGGCCTATAGCTCAGCTGGTTAGAGTGCACCCCTGATAAGGGTGAGGTCACAAGTTCAAGTCTTGTTAGGCCCACCAGTTTTAAAAGTCTAATTAAAGAACTTTTTGAGTTTTTTAATTAGACTTTTTAGTCTAAATGTTATTTAATTTACCAATGTTAAAAGTCAATAAGTTTAATACAATTTTACAGGACTTGTTAAAGCTTTGATTTTTCATTTTTGCAAATATAAAGTTTAATTCTAGAA
>NZ_JAQSLK010000017.1 GCF_028649595.1 Campylobacter magnus | reverse complement strand
CCTAGCTTAATGCCGCCAAAATACCGCACCACAAGAGCGCAAGTATCAACAAGCTCTGCGCCACGCAAGGCTGCGAGCAAAGCAGGGGCAGAACTACCCTTTGGCTCGCCATCATCGCTAGAGTTTTCTACGATTTGACCAAACTCATTTAAGTAGCGATATGCCCAGACTACATGCGCAGCCTTTGGGTGTTCGTCTCTTAGTGCTTTATTTAAGCTTTCAAAATCCTTAAAAGGCGCAAGAATAGCGATAAACTTTGATTTTTTAACTTCAATTTGTGTGCTGATTTTTTCTTTTAATAAAAACATAGAATTTTACTATTTTTTTTATTTACAAAAAACGGCGAAAACACGCCAAAAATCGTTTTGTATAAGTATAATTTATCTTTGTATATAATGTCAATAAAATTTGCCAAAAAGGAATTCTAGATTTA
>NZ_JAQSLK010000016.1 GCF_028649595.1 Campylobacter magnus | reverse complement strand
GTCTCAGTTCCAGTGTGACTGATCATCCTCTCAGACCAGTTATGCGTCATAGCCTTGGTGAGCCATTACCTCACCAACTAGCTGATACAATATAGTCTCATCCTACACCGAGAGCTCTTAATAATACATATAAAAAAGTTTTAAAATTACTTTTAGTATTTTCTTTTAAAGAAAATCTTTTTAATTTGAAAACTTTCATATAATTTAGAATTTTTACAAAAATCTTTAAAAGCTAACTGCTTCGCTTTTTTTCGCTTTACTTTTGTAAAGCTTCAAAAAAGCTCATTGTTATCTTTTTAGCTTTTTGTTTTAAAATCTATTTTATATGCATTATTAAGAGCTACTTTCCCGACTTAACTTATGTTAAGAAGGAGTATGGAGTATTAGCAGTCATTTCTAACTGTTGTCCTCCAGTGTAGGGCAGATTAACTATACATTACTCACCCGTGCGCC
>NZ_JAQSLK010000015.1 GCF_028649595.1 Campylobacter magnus | reverse complement strand
TCTTTTAAATTCTATTTTTATATTGCAATAATCTAGCAATTTTTTTAAGAAAATTAAACACAAATTGGATAAAAGCTCTATAAGCTCATCTTTTAAAAGCTCCTCTTACCATAAAGAGTAACTTCAAAGAGTAAAATAACAACTATTATTAAAACTATTTATAATTTTTCTAATAAGCCCATAGTGCAGGGTTTCATTAGCGTGCCACATTTTGAGCAAGCTTCAAATTTGGCACACAGCCAGCTACATTAAAAGATGTTTTGCCGCATTTTGGACATTTTAGCTTTTGAGGTCGCAAAACAAAGCCGTTCATTTTATATCCTTTATACTACAATTTTATGGAATTCTAGCATACACTTACGACATATTTTGTCGCAACCATAGGTAAAACAACACTAGGCGCAAGCACTTTATCTACGCATTTATTCATAATTTTTATCACACGCCTTTATATATTTTTTAGCTCTTTGTCTAGCTGTTTTTTTAGGCTATTCATTATGACTTTATTATTTTCTAATGTTTTTGTAAAAGCCTTAATTTACTCTCCAAATTTTCATCCCCGCAATCATCAAAGGACTTCGCAATCAAAGAGTATGAAAGACAGCTCTTAGCTAGCAAAACCACATACGAACTATCAAGCATCAAAAGACCAAAGCTAAGTGCAAATAGACTAAATTGCTTGTAGCGCAAAGATACTAGCAAGATTTTGTGAATTCCTAGAATAAATTCTAGGAATTCTAGATTTT
>NZ_JAQSLK010000014.1 GCF_028649595.1 Campylobacter magnus | reverse complement strand
TCAATCCCTGAAATCTAAACAAGCTCTAACCAAGCATTATTTTTTAAAAATGCTGAAAAATATCAGCTGATGAATACCTTGTGAGAGAGTATTCATTTGTACTCTAGAAAGGAGGTGATCCAACCGCAGGTTCTCCTACGGTTACCTTGTTACGACTTCACCCCAGTCGCTGATTCCACTGTGGAGGGTAGCTAGTTTAGCATCCCCGCTTCGAGTGAAATCAACTCCCATGGTGTGACGGGCGGTGAGTACAAGACCCGGGAACGTATTCACCGTAGCATGGCTGATCTACGATTACTAGCGATTCCGGCTTCATGCTCTCGAGTTGCAGAGAACAATCCGAACTGGGACATATTTTATAGATTTGCTCCATCTCGCGATATTGCGTCTCATTGTATATGCCATTGTAGCACGTGTGTCGCCCTGGGCATAAGGGCCATGATGACTTGACGTCGTCCACACCTTCCTCCTCCTTACGAAGGCAGTATATTTAGAGTGCTCAGCCAAACTGTTAGCAACTAAATACGTGGGTTGCGCTCGTTGCCGGACTTAACCGAACATCTCACGACACGAGCTGACGACAGCCGTGCAGCACCTGTCTCTAAGTTCTAGCAAGCTAGCACCCTCTTATCTCTAAGAGGTTCTTAGGATATCAAGCCCAGGTAAGGTTCTTCGCGTATCTTCGAATTAAACCACATGCTCCACCGCTTGTGCGGGTCCCCGTCTATTCCTTTGAGTTTTAATCTTGCGACCGTACTCCCCAGGCGGTATACTTAATCCGTTAGGTGCATTACTGCCCTGACTAGCAGAGCAACAACTAGTATACATCGTTTAGGGCGTGGACTACCAGGGTATCTAATCCTGTTTGCTCCCCACGCTTTCACGCATTAGCGTCAGTTGAGTTCTAGCAGATCGCCTTCGCAATGGGTATTCTTGGTGATCTCTACGGATTTTACCCCTACACCACCAATTCCATCTGCCTCTCCCTCACTCTAGATTATCAGTTTCTCAAGCAGTTTAATGGTTAAGCCATTAGATTTCACAAAAGACTTGATAATCCGCCTACGCGTCCTTTACGCCCAGTGATTCCGAGTAACGCTTGCACCCTCCGTATTACCGCGGCTGCTGGCACGGAGTTAGCCGGTGCTTATTCGTTGGGTACCGTCAAATTTCTTCCCCAACAAAAGGAGTTTACGCTCCGAAAAGTGTCATCCTCCACGCGGCGTTGCTGCTTCAGGCTTTCGCCCATTGAGCAATATTCCCTACTGCTGCCTCCCGTAGGAGTCTGGACCGTGTCTCAGTTCCAGTGTGACTGATCATCCTCTCAGACCAGTTATGCGTCATAGCCTTGGTGAGCCATTACCTCACCAACTAGCTGATACAATATAGTCTCATCCTACACCGA
>NZ_JAQSLK010000013.1 GCF_028649595.1 Campylobacter magnus | reverse complement strand
GAATTCCCAAACTAGAATTCCCAAACTAGAATTCCCAAACTAGAATTCCCAAACTAGAATTCCCAAACTAGAATTCCCAAACTAGAATTCCCAAACTAGAATTCCCAAACTTCCCCGCGACTTAAAATATGCTTAATTTCATTAAACTTTAAGCTTGAAGTAAAAAACTACAAAAAACCTACAAAAAAACTACAAAAATTTCATAAAAAGCAAAAACTCTCGCTGCTGTAACAAAACCCAAAAGCCAAGCCAAAACCTAGAACCTAAAACTCAAAAACCAAGCCAAAAGCTAAAACCCCAAAACCCAAAATTCCCAGAATTTTAGAATTCCCAAAATCTTAAAATTCCCCCATAACCCCCTAAATCTCAGTGCTAAATACGCTATTTACTAGCCCCTCAAAGTAGATCGCATCCCCATGCAAAAAGACCTTGATAATCTCACCTGAGCGTGGGCGAATCACGCTTTTCACGCCTGATTTGATAGGCTCGCTCGCCCTATACGCAAGCGCAGCCGCGCACATCCCAGTCCCACACGCTAGCGTCTCAGCCTCCACGCCACGCTCAAAAGTCCTTACAAAAAGCTCTCCGCCCAGCTCACAGACAAAATTCACATTTGCGTTATACTTAGCCCGCAGTCTTGGCGCAAGCTCAAATGGCGCAGCCTCTATATCCTCCACAAACGCCACTAGATGCGGCACCCCAGTATCATAAAAATACCAGCTGAGCCCATCCTCGCAAAATGGCTCGCTAAGTTTCTTTGGCGCACTTAGACGCACGCTCACACTAGCTGTGCAGCCTAGTTTTGGCACATTAGCGATGTTTTGCCCAAGCGCAGCCAAGGCAGGGTGGCTTATCTGCTCGCTCACATTTGCTTCTATCACACCTGCTAGAGTGTGTAAAAATATAGTCTTGCTAGCATCCACTAGCCCCTGTTCGCAGGCAAAAAGCGCCGCTGCACGAGAAGCATTTCCGCACATGCTAGCCTCGCTGCCATCAAGGTTATAAAAGCGCCAAATGATGTGATTATCGCTACTGCCTTTAAAAATCGCCACCAGCCCATCAGCGCCTATGCCCTCGTGGCGATCACATAGTCTTTTAGCAAGCTCGCTAAAATCATACTTGCTGGCGTCTTTGCTCTCACTCTCAGCCTTGCTGGCTAGAAAAAATACAAAATCATTACCACTTGCGTTAAACTTAAAAAACTTCATTTTCTCCCTTTATAATATCTAGAATTCCTTATAAAATCTAGAATTCCTTAGCGAACCACACGCCACCAAGGCTTTGTGGGACTTTTTTCATCAAATCTCTGTCCTAGCAGCGGCGTTAGCACATTTTGCTCGCCTTTTATAGAGTAGAGCTCTTCTATATCTGCGCTCCAGGGCTTTAAATCCGCATTAAAAGTCCCCCAGTGCACGGGCAGCAGGGCTTTTGCGCCTAGATCATTTGCCGCCTTTAGCGCGGAGCTGGGCTCTAGGCTAAGTGAGCCAGGTGAGCCAGAGATGCTAAGGCAAGCGATATCAAAGCCCTGAAATTCTCTGCCAATACTAGCAAAATACGCCCCATACGCCCCATCCCCACCAAAAAATATTTTTTTGCTCTTGCTAGTTAGAGCGTAGCTGTTCCACAGGCTTTGATTTTTTGAAAACCAGCTTCTGCCGCTGCTGTGAAGTGCTGGCGTGGCAGTTATTTTTAGTCCCATGATTTCGCTACTCTCCCACCAGCCAAGCTCGGTGATTTTATTTTCATCCACACCCCAGCCAATGAGCGTGTCCTTTAGCCCCAAAGGCACGATATAGTGGCGCACAAAGGCAGTCTCTATAGTGCTTCTTTCAAGGTGGTCGTAGTGATCATGTGTGATTAGCAAAATATCTATTTTTGGCAGGTTTTTAGCCGTTAGGGGCGCAGGCACTAGGCGGCGCAGCACAAAAGGCAGGGGCGAAGCAGAGCCAAAAACTGGATCAACAAGCACCCTAGCACCATCAATCTCAGCCAAAATACTACCATGCCCCAGCCAGTATAGCCCAAAGTCCGCTGGAGTAATGTCAAAATCGCTTTTTAACAAGTGATTAAAAGGCAGCGGCGAACTAGGCGCACTATCAGTAGAAAAATAGTATAAAAACATGCTATAAAGGTCTTTAAAGCCAGCTTTTTCTTCTGCGTTTTCAGAGTTAGTAAAGGTGCCATTTTTAAAGTATTCATAGCGAGAAAAACTTGCCAAAGCAGCCTTGCTAGGGCCTTTGCCAAGCTCTCGCCAGATAAAAAATCCAGCAAAAACAAGCGCAAGAATAAATAATATTATAAGATATACAAAAGCTTTTTTTATCAGTGTTTTAAGCATTTTTTCTCTTTTTTTAGGCAAAATTATAGCCAAAATTTTACTAGGCTTAGTAAATTTTTAGCTATAATTTAAGCAAAATTTTGGAGAGTTTTTTGAAGCAAATCACGCTGTCTTTGGATCAAACGCTAGATGATTATGTGCTAAATTGCGAGCTTTGCACGCTAGCTAAGATTAGCCAAAATGCGCATAAGTTTTGGAAAAACACGATCTGCGCGCAGTTTAGTGGCTCAAGGACGGTTTTTTTGCGCCGCGGGACTTTGCCAGCTAAATACGCTCATTTTGAAGCGCAATGCTCTAGCCTTAAAGGGCTTGTTTTGGCAAATGCCTTTTGCGCCTTTTGCGGTGGGCTTGCAAACTCGCATTTAGTGGCATCAAACGGCTCAAAACTCGGCGAGATTTTAGTAATCCGCAAAATCGGCATTTTTAAATTCGTAGATTTAAACGCATTTTACGAGCGATTAGGCTTGCCAAAAGATGCTAAAATTTACATTGAAAAGTGTAGATTTTTTTCGCCAACGCCCTTTGAGAGACGCATAAAACTCACACCAACTTTGTGTTTGGGATATTATTAAGGAATTTTGGAATTCCCTAGTTTTTTTGCTTCGCATCTACTAGTTTTTGGGGGTTGGGGGGTATTTTTTACTTAGGAATTCTAGAATTTTACTTAGGAATTCTAGATTTTACTTAGAAAT
>NZ_JAQSLK010000012.1:0-2500 GCF_028649595.1 Campylobacter magnus | reverse complement strand
AGTGGTATCTCAACAATGGCTCTGCTAGAACTGGCGTCCTAGCTTCAAAGCCTCCCACCTATCCTGCACATCTTTATCCAAATAGCAGTGTCAAGCTATAGTAAAGGTCCACGGGGTCTTTCCGTCTTGCCGCGGGAAGGAGGAATTTTCACCTCCACTACAATTTCACTGGATCCCTCTTTGAGACAGCTCCCATCTCGTTACGCCATTCATGCAGGTCGGTATTTAACCGACAAGGAATTTCGCTACCTTAGGACCGTTATAGTTACGGCCGCCGTTTACTCGGGCTTCGATCAAGAGCTTCGCTAATGCTAACCCCATCAATTAACCTTCGAGCACCGGGCAGGCGTCACACCCTATACATCCTCTTACGAGTTAGCAGAGTGCTGTGTTTATGGTAAACAGTCGGGAGGGACTCTTTGTTGTAACCTTCAATGCTTTGTAGAGTAAATCCACTAACAAAGTTAGGCACACCTTATACCGAAGATACGGTGCTATTTTGCAGAGTTCCTTAAAGAGAGTTCTTCCACGCGCCTTAGAATACTCATCCCACCCACCTGTGTCGGTTTACGGTACGGGCAATATTAGCTAAACTTAGAAACTTTTCTTGGCTCGATAGTATCATGGATTCTCCCCGCTATCCGAAGACTTTGGAGAGCCTTTAAGATCTCGAATAAAAAGTGGCGGATTTGCCTACCACTTAATCTACATCCTTAGACTAGCACTTCCATCCGCTAGCTCCACTAACTTTAAGCGTCCTTCCATCGCACACTAATATTGGTATCGGAATATTAACCGATTTTCCATCGCATACCCCTTTCGGACTTTGCTTAGGACCCGACTAACCCTACGATGACGAGCATCGCGTAGGAAACCTTGGGTTTACGGCGAAGGGGATTCTCACCCCTTTTATCGCTACTCATGCCTGCATGCTCACTTGTATTTGCTCCAGCACTCCTTACCGGTATACCTTCGACGCTAAATACAACGCTCTCCTACCACTTAGTTAAAAACTAAGTCTAAAGCTTCGGTACTCATTTTAGCCCCGTTATATTTTCCGCGCGAAATCACTAGACCAGTGAGCTATTACGCTTTCTTTAAAGGATGGCTGCTTCTAAGCCAACCTCCTGGTTGTTAAAGTAACTTCACATCGTTTTCCACTTAAATGAGATTTAGGGACCTTAGCTGTTAGTCTGGGTTGTTCCCCTCTTGACGACGGATTTTATCACTCGCCGCCTGACTGCCATGATTACACACTAAGTATTCGGAGTTTGATAGGGGTTGGTACATTGGTGTATGCCCTAGCCCATTCAGTGCTCTACCCCTTAGTGTTACTACATGACGCTATACCTCAATATATTTCGGAGAGAACCAGCTATCACGATGTTTGATTGGCCTTTCACCCCTATCCACAAGTCATCAGGAGCTTTTTCAACAGCCGTCTGTTCGGTCCTCCACCGGCTCTTACACCGGTTTCAACCTGCTCATGGATAGATCACATCGTTTCGGGTCTGCAGCATCTGACTTAGCGCCCTATTAAGACTCGCTTTCGCTACGGCTCCGGGTTTCCTTAACCTTGCCAGATACCACAACTCGCAGGCTCATTATGCAAAAGGCAGTCCATCACACTGATAAATCATAGTGCTCTGAATGATTGTAAGCAAATGGTTTCAGGTTCTATTTCACTCCGCTCACCGCGGTTCTTTTCACCTTTCCCTCACGGTACTTGTTCGCTATCGCTCTAGTAGTAGTATTTAGGGTTGGATCGTGGTCGACCCAGCTTCAAACAGGATTTCACGTGTCCCGTCCTACTCAGGATACTGCTAGGTAAAAATAGGTTTTCATATACGGGGGTATCACCCTCTATGCCTAAACTTTCCAGTTTATTCTATTAACCGATTTTAGTCCACATTGCAGTCCTACAACCCCACTAGCAAGCTAGTGGTTTGCCCTCTTACGCGTTCGCTCGCCGCTACTAGCGTAATCTCTATTGATTTCTTTTCCTTAGGGTACTTAGATGTTTCAGTTCCCCTAGTTAGCTCCATATGGTAAATAACATCACTGTTATTTGGGTTGCCCCATTCAGAAATCCCCGGATCAAAGCTCCTTGACAGCTCCCCGAGGCTTATCGCAGCCTGGCACGTCTTTCATCGCCTCTACTAGGCAAGGCATCCACCATTTGCTCTTTGTAGCTTACCTTTTAAGAATTACAATATTGTGTATTCTAATGCATCACTTCCTTGTTAAAGATAAAATAAAACTCTATCTTTTTTAAATCTTTTTAAAAAAGTTTTTTTTAATCTTTTTAAAAAGTTTTTAAGAATTATAGAATTCTAACTTACAATATTTGCTTTTTCATTTCCAAGACGGAAAGCATTAAATCTAGGAATTCTAGAATTAAACTTTATATTTGCAAAAATGAAAAATCAAAGCTTTAACAAGTCCTGTAAAATTGTATTAAACTTATTGACTTTTAACATTGGTAAATTAAATAACATTT
>NZ_JAQSLK010000011.1 GCF_028649595.1 Campylobacter magnus | reverse complement strand
CACTTTATTATTATTTCGTGCTTTGACAGCATTTTTTTTAAAGAATTTCACGCCTATTAAATAGAAATAAATAGAATTCTTATAAATTGAGCGTGGCAAAAAAAAAAAAAAATAGAGTTTTTTGAGCAAGGAATTAAAATTCCCTTTTTATTACATTTAATTCCCTTTTTATTACATTATCACTCCCTTTTTATTACATTATAGCCCCCTGAAACGCTGTCTATATCGTGCTTTGAAAGCTCCCTAAAATTATATAGGATTTTAAAAAGAATTTAAAATGCGCAATGCACCACTTTGGCACAAAAATGCGCCTTAAAAAAAGGGGATAAAAAAGCTAGGTTTGTGAGTGTGTCAGCATACCATATTTTATTTTTTTCTATTTTTTACCCCTTTTTTAGCTAAAAAATAGCTTGTAAGCACGATATATTAAAAAGCTGGCATTTTTTTATTAAATTGACAAGAGCTTTTTAGCTCGTGTCGCACTTCGTGCGATCACTCGCAAAAAGCATACACCAAAAAAAAGAAAAGCTAGATTTTTTAAATGCTACCATTAAAAGAAAAATTATCTGCTTATTCCTTTGGTTTGTTCGTATTGTTTAGCTAATTTTTCTAAACCACCTTTTTTTACTTCATAATGCGTTTTATGATAAGTTTTTAAAAGTTCGTGGTTCTCTTTATTTTTTAAAAGCTCACTAGCTCTTTTTGCTACATTTATTTTTCCGTCAGTAGTTAGAAAATGATATTTTTCTAAATAATCGCAAAGTTCTTTAAACTCTTTGAAAACTTCTTGCGATTTTTCAGGCTCTTTATCAAATGTGCTTGGTGTTTGTGCTGTTTGGTTTGCTTGTTCTTTCTCTATTTCTTTGGCTATTAACTCGTTCAGTTCGCTTATAGCATATTTTGTCAAGTCGTGGCGACCATAAATTATAGGTTTATTTAGCTCTCCGTCTAGGTATTTTAAATCGTCTAGCTTTCTTTCTTGTGGCTTTTTACGCATTTCTAAGCGTTTTAAAATATTGTAAAATGTTGTTGTATCTGTTTGCTCCCAATATTTCTTTTCGTCTAGACTTTGGGCTATTTCTAAATCTATTTGCGCTTGGCTTTTAACTTTTGGTGCGTTCTCTTGCGTTTTTTCGCTTTGGGTAATATCTTGGCTAGGCTTTGGCTCGTTTTGCGTTTCTAGGGCTGTTTCCGTGCGATTTTTGGCTAATTCTGCTTTTAATCGCTCGTTCTCTTGTTCTAGCTCTTTTAATTTTCGCTCTTGCTTGGCTTTTTCTTTGGCTTTTATCTCTGCTATTTGCTTGGCTACTTCATCGCAAAAAGCTTTACTGCCAGTAACTTTTATGCTGTCTAGCTCCCATCCCTTGCTTTTTGCCATATCCAGCATTAAGGCTACTTGTTCGCTTAAATCTGCTTTTTTACTTGTGGTTAGGGTTAATGTGTTTTCGCTGTCTTTGATTTTATAGCCTTTTTGCTTGTTTTCAAGCGTTTTAAGCTCTTTGTTAAAATAAAAGGGGGTTAAATCGTGCTTTGTGCTTAAATCGCTGTAAAACTCATCTATAAGCCTAGATTTGAAGTCTTTTTTCGTGGTGCTTATTTGTGGCTTGTTGCTTTGGTTTTGCCTTTTTTCTTTTCTTATGCGCTTTTCTAGCTCTTTTAAAGCGTTTTCTAGCTCATTAAGGCTAGTAAATGCTTTTTTGCCTAGCTCTCTTAACTCTTTGTAATGCTTGGGTGTAAATATCAGTTCTGCGCCTTGCTCGTGTAAAGCTTTGTTTGTATTTAGCCACGCTTTGCGTTCTTGCTCCACTCGCTTTCTTATAGCGTTTGCGCTTAGGGCTTTTAGCTCTTTTTTAGTGGTTTCAAGCTCGTTTTTTACGCTGTTAAGCTCATTTTTGTTGCTAGTGAGCTCGGCTTTCGTGTTTGTAAGCTCTTTTTTTATTTCCCTTTTTTCTTGGCGTTCTTGCTCTTTTAATCGTGCGTATGCTCGTGGCTCTATGCGTTTAGCACCGCTTATGCGCTTGTCTTGTCCCCTTTCCATTTGTAGAATTTCTGCGACTTCGGTTTGGATTTCTCGCATTTTTTGGGGGTTAAAATCACGCAATTTAAAAAGCTGTTTGCCCGTATTTTTATCAAGCGTTATAAATTCTAAATGCGCGTGATGGTTTATTTCTTTTTCGCCGTTGTCGTTTATGTGTCCTTCGTCTCGGTGTATCGCTATTTGGTAGCATTGAAAGCCGTATTTATCGCTAAAATGTTGTGCTAGTTTTTTTAAGTCGTTCATCGTGGTTTCAGGCTTAATATTTACGACTGCCGACCACTCATAATTTTTAGCTTGAAATGCTTTATTTCTAGCCTTTGAAGTGTTAAAATAAGCTTGTTTTGCGTTTTCTACAATTTCATTTTTAATTCTTTGCGCATCATAACCCTTTGGCGGGTCGCATTCTAGCTCCCCACCGATAACATAACTAGGGCGAATTGTGCTGTTATGAAATACTTGATAATCTACTGATTTTTTAAAGTTTATGCTAGAAATTTGGCTCATTTATAAGCATTTTCTCTTGTGCTAACTTCTAGCAATTTTAGTGTTAATGTGTCCTTGATTTTTTCGCCTACTATGCGATAATGTTGCCCCACTTTCCAGCGATAAATATTTTCATAGCCCCCCATTTTTTCGCAATTTTTCAGCGCAAAAGGGTCGTTAGCATTTTTTAGATTTTCAATCGCAAATAAAATTCTTACTGCGTTTTCTTTGTCGCCTTTGGCGATTTTACTTATCATTTTATCTACTTTGCTAGGGATTAAAATATTATACATTTTCAGTCCCAAACATTTCGGCATTTACTTCGGCTTTGATTTTTTCCACCTGATCTTGTGGCATTTTCTCTACTTCTGCCCTTAAAGCGTTAAGACTTGGTGCGTTCTCTGTGGTGTAAAATCTTGGCTTATCAAGGCTAGATTTTACTTGCGATTTTAGGTAAGAAATAAGCTCTTTTACTTGGCTGATTTCTTGTTCAAATTTTTCTTTGATTTTGGCTTGTTTTCGCTCGGCATTTGTTAGAGCTGTTACAAGTTGATTTATTGACATATTTGCGTATTTGTCATAATTGATTACTGCTGGCATTTTTATCCTTTTTTTAAAAATCTGCTATAATACGAGCTTGCGAGATTATAGCAAAGATTTTTAAAAAAAGCAAATTACACCATTTTAATGGTGGTAATTTGCAAATTACCACCATTAACTAAAAACTGCGCAAAGCTTAGTTTTTTGTTATGGTGTAATTTGCCACTTTTTATTCGGCAAGCTCATCAAAAAGGGGGTTGGTGTTTTCATCATCAATAGCATTTAAATCGGTTTGATTATCTGCCAAAATTGCGCCTAGTTTTTTTTGCTCGTTTGGCTCGGATCTGCTCGGTTTTGGTTGTGGCTCATCTAAGAATTTTAATAATTCTTGCTTGTATTTATCAAGCAATTTTTTAAAATGCTTTTGCTCGGTTTCATCATCTGCGAGTGCTAAAAGTGCTTTGGCGCTTTCGGCTTTTATGCGAAGTTCTTTGATTTTTTCTAGCATTTTTGCTCCTTTGTCTCTTTCAAAAATTTTTCGTTAGGTTGCCCATCATCATTAAATAAACTCGGCTCTTTAAATTCTTTTGGTATAAAAGGCACTTTAAAATTCAAAGTTATTTTTTTATCTTTTTTAAAATATTCATAATCACACATAAGAATTTTATTTAATTCAGGCATAACGACTTTTTCAAATCGTATTGACTGAAAAAGCGTTGAAATATTTTTCACTTTTGGCTTATCAAAAATGAAGCGAAGCTCATCAAAGCAAATATCTAAAAAATCTAGCTTTTTTATTCCTAGATTTTTTATTTGATAGCTTTCAATCATTTTTATATATTCAAATAATCTCAAAGCATATTTAGAATTTACCTTGTTTATTTCGTTTAGAATTAGTGGTGTATATTTCCAAGCTCTCCAAGCACTTAACACTATAATGTCAGGCACGATTATTTCTATAATATCATTTTTACCACTTTCATCTATTTTTTTCATTTTTGGCAATGCTATCAAAGTAACTCTATAAAATTCTAAATGGCCTAAATCCTTATCTACATAATCACGCAAAATAAATGATTGTTTGCTAAGTCTTGTTAAGCTTTTTTCTATGTCCCTTTTCCAAGTGTTATTTTTATCTTTTTTAAGCTCTAAAAGCTCTGCCACTACATTTTGGCTGATTTCTAGCTTTAAATGTTGGTTTGGTATTGTTTTGGCTCTTTGTTTTTCATCTTTCCCCCAAAAACGCACTTTATCGCCTGTAAGTTTGTAGATTAAATCAAAAAGCTTATAATCAAGCGCTGTTAAATTATATTCGCTTTTTTCCGTGTATCCTTTAATAAAAGCATTTTCTTTGTAGAGTTTTAAGAGCTCTTTTCGTTCATCGCTTAATGGGTCTAACTCTACTCTTATTGCGCCATTTGGCATTTCAGTCATTTTATAATTTTTCATTTTTAGCCTTTTTATTTTTTAGACTTATAGCATTTTTATACTTATTTGTCAATGTATAAAAATGCTAGGTGGAGTGTATAATAATATAATAAAATAATAATATATTTATACACTCCACCTAGTAAAATTATGCTTTTTTAAAAATGTATAATCTAGGTTAAATGTATAATTTTTGCTCGGTTAAATGTATAAAAATTTTAGGGGTTGCTCGGTTAAATGTATAAAAATTTTGTTAAGTAAAAAAAAACACTTTATTATTATTTCGTGCTTTGACAGCATTTTTTTTAAAGAATTTCACGCCTATTAAATAGAAATAAATAGAATTCTTATAAATTGAGCGTGGCAAAAAAAAAAAAAA
>NZ_JAQSLK010000010.1 GCF_028649595.1 Campylobacter magnus | reverse complement strand
TATCGGAGGACTGGTGCGAGCCTATGGTGCTAGCGTAAATGAAGCTATAAAAAGCGCAAAAGACATGGGAGCGCTAGAATTTTTTGAAAAAAAAGAAAGCTTAAAGGTCTTTGTGCCCTTTGCCTTGATTTCACGCTGCGAGCATTTTGCCAAAACTCAAAATATAAACTTTAGCCAAGAGTTTAGTGCGGCAGGCTGCGATTTTAGCTTTAGCATAAATAAAAGCCAAAAAGCAGAACTTATAAAATTTTGCGCTACTTTAAATATAACAATAGCCTAAAATTTAGAATTCCTAGCCAAAAATACCCCCTAACCCCTAAAAAACCATAGGAATTCTAGAATTCCTAGAGCAGAGAACCACAGCTCAAGCTGGGGGATGACATAGTAGGGAATTCTAGAATTTTCGTCATTGCGAGCAAAGCAATCTTTAAGGAATTCTAAATTTATCCAATTCCAGATTTGTGCTGCCATCTAAACTTTGCGCTAGCGGCTGTAAAAATCTAGGGAATTCTAGATAAAAATACTTTTGGCTAATCTTTAAATTTGCTCGGAGTAAAGCCAAAATGCTTTTTAAAAGCAGAACTAAAATTGCTAAGTGCGCTAAAACCCAGCTTAGAAGCTACGGATTTTAGATTTTGTCCATCGCTTATTAGCTCTTTTGCTTTTTGCATTCTAAGCTTCGTGCTAGCTTCGTGTATAGTAGAGCCAAAAAAGGCTTTAAATAGCGTTTTTAGCTTGCTTTCGTTTAAACCAACTTTATAAGAAAGCTCTTTTATACTAAGTGGATTTGCGTAGTTTTTTTCTATGATTTTATAGGCATTTTCAAGCATTTCTCTCTCTATTTTTGAAATATTTATTATCTTAGAATTTTCAAGGTTTTTTAACTCATTATCTAAAATTCCAAAAATTTTAGATTTTAAAAACAAAGGGCTAGGCTCTTTGCTAAAAAAGATTTCTTTTGCTAAAAATATAGTATCAGGCAGGCATTTTGCCTCGCTTATGAGCTTTGAGTTTTTTGAATTTAGAATTTTTTTTAGTATTTTTGGACCTGCGTGATTTTTTAAAAAATTTGCCCCTACATTTATGATAATATTTTTTAATTTTGAATTACCATTAAACTGAGAATAAAATTTTCCCTTATAAAGCACGCTAAAAATACAATTTCCACTTTTACAATCAAGCTTGAACTTGCAATTTTGGCAAGTATAAGAATCCCCAAGTGTGATATTTAGGCTAAATTTCTTCTCTTTTATATCAAAACTAACCTTTGTATCATTAAAAATATCAAAATTATTTATGATAATTTCAATCTTTTCATTTTCTTCATAATCAATCTCATAGTATTTACACTGCGAGATAGCACACTTTTTATCAATAAAAAATTCGCAATTGTGGCATTCTTTTTTAGCTGACATAAAAATTCCTTTTTAATAACAAAAAATATCTTTTTTTATAAAAAAAGTATTGAAATCTATTATCACTTTTGGCATTATACCATTTTTTTAAAATAAAATATCCAATAAGGGAGAAAACAATGACAAAAAGAGCCTTGTCTTTAAGCGTAGTTTGCACAGCACTTCTAAGCGCAAACGAACAAAAACTAGATGAAATCGTAGTAACTGCTAGCGGTTATGAGCAAACAATCAAAACCGCCCCAGCTACTGTAAATATCGTAGATCAAAAAGAAATCAAACATACCCAAGTCCGCCAGCTAGGCGATTTGGTTAAATCAGTCCCTGGAATCAGCACCACGGTAGAAAAAACAGGCACAAAAGGCATACAAATCCGTGGGTTTAGCAAGGACTACACTTTGCTTTTAGTAGATGGCTTTAATGCCACAGGTGGCTTTATATCTCCAGCATCTTTGATAGAAAGAGTTGAGATAGTAAAAGGTCCAGCAGGTGGCAAATACGCAAGTGAGGCGATATAATGTACGAGTTTTTAGAGCTTAATACAGAAGATATAGGGCGAGTTTTGTTTTTAGCTTACTAAGCCCTATAATTGTAATTTTAGCAGCCAGCAAAATAGCTGATTGAGCTAATAAAGGATAGAAATGAACGAAATTTTTGAGTTTGGCAAAGAATATGTAGATTATATAATTTTTGCAATTTTGGGCTTTATGAGCTTTTTGGTGGTGCTTTTTAGCGTGGAGAGAGTTATTTATTTTATGCGTGTTAAAAAGGCTGATTTTAAGAGCAAAGTAGCTTTTGAGAGAGCCCTTACAAAAAACATGACAACGCTATATATAATATACCAAAATGCTCCATATATAGGGCTTTTAGGCACGGTTTGTGGGATAATGATCACTTTTTATGATATGAGCAAAAGTACTAATATAGACGCTCTTGTCGTGGTCTATGGACTATCTCTTGCCCTTAAAGCCACAGCCCTTGGAATATTTGTAGCAATTCCTACTTTGATGATATATAATGCCTTTGGTAGAAAAATTCAAGTATTATTAAGCGAGTATGATAATGATGCCAAATGATAAAGGTGGGCTAAATATAGTCCCATTTATAGACATTATGCTTGTGCTTTTGGCTATTGTGCTTAGTATTTCTACTTTTATTGCTAATGGGCAAATAAAAGTAGATTTGCCCACAGCCAAAAACGCAGTGGCAAGCAATGATGAAAAGCATGAAATTACAATTTCAAAAGATAGTGAAATTTTCTTAAACGATAAAAAGCTAGACATCATAAACAAAGCTTTTGATGATATAGAAAACTCTCAGCTAATCGTGCTAAAGGTAGATAAAGACACTCCATTTGAGAGCTTTGTAAAAGTGCTTGATGAGCTAAAAAGCAAAGGGCATGAAAATCTAGCAATAAACGCAAAAAGGTAAAAAATGAAAAATAAAATTGGTTTAATTTCTGGTTTTATGATTTCTGTTTTTGTTCATTTTGGGATTTTGCTTTTTGCTTTTTTGTTTTTAAAAGAGCAAGCACCGATTCAAAAAAAGCTTTTTCATTCAATTTCTTTAAATGATTATATAGTGCCACAAGTGGAGCAAAAAATAGAACAAAGCGCAGCGCAAATAGAGCCAGAAAAAGCTATAGAAAAAGAGCAAATGGAGCCAGAAAAAGTTATAGAAAAAGAGCAAATAGTCCCTAAAAAAGTGCAGCCAAAACCTATGCCAAAAAATATAAAAAACTCTCAAACCCCAAAAAGCTCAAAAACACAGCAAACAGCCCAAAATGCTGTCATAAATAACGCCATAAATAACGCGCCCCCAAAAAAGAGAATTTAGCCCAAAGCCTAGCAAAAGAACAAGACAAAATCGCCGCACAAATATATAAAATAATCTCAGCCTACATAATCAAAAACTACCCAAAAGACGCCCTAAGACGCAATCAAAGTGGTAGTGTGTTAGTTAGCTTTAATTACAATTCATCAGGCGTCTCAAATGCGCAAATTTTACAAAGTTCAAATATAAAAAGCCTAGATAAAGCAAGTCTAGATGCAATTGAAAAAACAAAGCATTTGTTCCCTAAAACAAACAAAAACTTTGCTTTTACATTGCCTGTTCGCTTTGCTATAAAATAAGAATTCTAGATTCTCTAGCTAGATATAAAAACAATCTAGAATTCCCTAAACTAGAATTCCCTAAACTAGAATTCCCTAAACTAGAATTCTTAAAACTAGAATTCTTAAAACTAGAATTCCTAGTAAAAATACCCCCTAACCCCCAACCAGCGGATGCGAAGCAAAAAAACCATAGGAATTCTAGAATTCCTAAATCTAGAATTCCCTAGATTTTTTTGTGTTTTTAAAAGCTCTTTTGCCTACAAAACGACCAAAAAATGTAATAACAAGCAAAAGTCCGCTTAAAAAAACATAAAAGCCTATAAAGCCCCAAGCCCCAAAAGCACTCATCAAAAAGCCTAAAATAGGCGCAGCAAAAAGCGAGCCAAGCAAATAGCTAAAAAGCATTGCCCTACTTGCTAGGATGTATTCTCTTTTGTCTGTTATAGCGTCATTTGCGATAGCTAGGCTAAGCGCATAAAGCACAAAAATCCCAGCCCCAAGCAAAAAAACCGCTACAAAAATAATTTTTGGAATTCCAAGCAAAAAGGCTGAAATCAAGCTTAAAAAACTTGCTAGAAGCAGAGCATTTACCCTGCCAAACTTATCACTCACTACCCCGCAAAGCAAATGTCCGCAAGCCCCGCCAACCATGCTAATAGCGATAAATACTGCCACGCTACCATCACCCAGCCCATAAAGCAGAGCAAACACGCTAGCCATGCTAAAAAAGCCATTCATACAAAGCCCACCGATAAAATCGCTAATGAGCGCAAGCTTTGGTGCGCTAAATATATTTGGCAGGCTGATTTTTGCCCTTGGTGGCACCAGTGGTGTTTTTAGTGCTTTTAGATTTAGCGGCAGCAGCGCAAGGACGATAAAAACTGCACTTAATATAAGCGTTTGCTCCACACTAAGGCTAAAAGCGATAAAGAGCGCCCCCACGCCAAAACTAGCATAAAATAGCGTCTCATAAATACCAAGCACACGCGAGCGAATAGAGTTGCTTACGCTTGCATTTAGCCACACCTCTATAATCATCACAATGCTATAATACGCCAGTCCCATAAAAAAGCGCAAAACGCCCCAAAAAAGCAGATTATTACTAAGCGCACCAAGCAAGGCTGAGAGCGCAAAAATAGCGCAAAATACGCTAAATGCACGCTCATACCCACAAGCACTAATAAGCCTATGCGAAAAAATCGTACACGCCACAGCCCCAGCAAAAAAGCAGGCATTAACAAGACCGATTTGCTCTTTGCTCGCCCTAAATCCATCTAGCAAGACCCCAGCTGAGCTAACTAGCAAACCATCAGCAATGAAAATAAAAGCAGACGCCACGCACAAAGGCAAAAGCGCAAAATAAATAATACCAATTCTATTCATAAAAACTCACCCGGCTTTTTTGCGCTATTATAGCACATTTGATAGGCCAGCAAGCCGGAATTCTAAAATTCCCTAATAAAACTAAAATTCCGTAGTAAATTCTGCTTTATTTTTGCTAAAATTGCGAAATTTTTTCAAAGGCTAATAAATGATCACAAAAGATAATTTAAAAGAAGTTTTATTAAGCTTGGGTTTTAGCAAAAGTGGCGATATTTTTAGCAAAAATTACGCCGCCTGTGGGAGCATTAGCGTAGATTTTAAAACTGAAAAAATCATCTATCCAAAAGAAATAAAAAAAGGTGATGAAACTACTTCAAACTTCTCTCATCCTGAAAATTTCGTAGTATTAGAATGTGTAAATCGTCTACTTGAAAAAGGCTATAAAGCAAAGCACATTGAGCTAGAACCAAGATGGAAGCTAGGGCGAGAGAGCAAAACAAGCGGAAAAGCCGATATTTTAGTAAAAGATGAGCAAGATAATGATTATTTAATAATAGAATGCAAAACACCTGGGATTGAGTTTAATAAAGAATGGAAAAATATGCAAAGCGATGGTGGTCAGCTTTTTTCTTATTTAGTACAAACTCAAAATACTACTTCTTTCTTATGTCTTTATGCTAGTAATTATGAAGAAGAAAAAATTACTTATAAATCTTATATCATAGAAACCAAAGATAATAAAAAATCTTTAGAGTTTATTAATCTAGATTTAAAAAACGATGAAAGAAAATTAGGTTTTGATGAAGTAGGGACACAAATAGAAAAGTTTAATGTATGGAAAAATACTTATGGTGCAGGTTATACCACGCAAGGGCTTTTTGAAAAAGATATTATGGCTTATAATATAGGCAAAAATAATTACACAATAGATGATTTAAGTCCTGTTACATTTAGCGATATTAGAACTATTTATAATGATTTTGCTACTATTTTACGAAATAATGCGCTAAATGACTATGAGCATACTTTTTATACTTTAGTTGATTTATTTTTATGTAAAATTGTAGATGAAAAATACAATAGTGATAATTTACAATTCTATTACAAAGGAATTACAAGAGATAATCCATTTGATTACTGCGATAGGCTTTTAGATCTATACGAAAAAGGTGCTAGTGAGCTATTTGACAAAAAAGTAATAAATCATAAAACTAGTGAAATAGAAACCATTTTTAAAAAATATAAAAGATATATGGGCAAACTAAAAGATGAAATAGAAAAAATTCTTAAAGAGCAAAGATTTTATGCTATTAGAAAATTTGATTTTATAAAAGTAGAAAATCCTGATGATTTTGAATTAAATTTTAGAATTTTAATTCAAATTGCTAATTTAATTCAAAATATAAAAATTTCAAGCAGTGATAGCAATGCCAATCAGTTTTTAGGTGACTTGTTTGAAGGCTTTTTAAATCGCTCAATTCATCAAACAGAAGGTATGTTTTTTACACCTACGCCTATTACAAATTTTATTATTCGCTCATTACCAAAACTAGAAAACAAAAATCCTAAAATTCTAGATTATGCTTGTGGTGCTGGGCATTTTTTAAGCGAATATATACAATACAATAAAAACCAAAATGCTAAACTTTTAGGTATAGAAAAAAATTCTAATCTTAGCAGAGTAGCAAAAATTGCTACTTATTTTTATAATGATAATGCTAAAATTATTTTTCAAGATACTCTAAGCATAATAAACGAGAAAAAATCTTATTTTAAAGATTTTTTAAATAATAGCTTTGATTTAATTATTTCAAATCCGCCTTATAGTGTAAAGGGTTTTTTATCCACCTTAGATACAATTGATATAAAAAGATTTAAATTAGCAGATGATATTGATGCAAAAGCTTATGATACAAATAAATCTATTGAGTGTTTTTTTATAGAAAGAGCAGAGCAATTTTTAAAAGAAAATGGCTTGATAGCGGTTGTCTTGCCAATTTCTATGCTAAATAAAGAAAAAGAAAATATTTACAGTAGGACGAGAGATATCATTTTTAATTCTTTTGAAATTTTAAGCATTATAGAACTTGGTGCTCGCACTTTTGGTTCTACTGGAACTCAAACTTTTATATTATTTGCCAGAAAAAAAACAAAAAATATTGATGATTTGATAGCCTGCTTTAAAGAAAATAATTTTGATTTAGATATATTATCAAAAGAATTTGAAAATGCTTATTGCGTAGAAAAGTATTGCGAATTTAGGCAGATTAATAAAGATGAATTTTTAGATTTTTTACGCTCAAATATAATTTCAGTTAGGCTTGATGAATATTTCAAAGAGCAAAGAGAGCTTTTTAACGATGATAAAAAGAATAAGGATAAAGGTAGATTTAAAAAAGTAGAACCAAAAAAATCCGAGATTCAATCAGCTTTTGAAAATAGCTCATATTATGATTCTACTCATACAGGTAAAGACAAAAAGCAAGATGAGCAAGATTTCTTAGCTAGTAGTGAATATAGTGATTTTATAAATGATTTTTTTGAAAAGCAATTTATAGAAATTTGTAAAGAAATAGAACTTGAAAAATTAAGCCTTTTTGCTAAAACTATAAATAACGAACTAATTGTAGTAACAGCACCAAATCAAAAGAATAAAAATGAAATAATTAAATTTTTAGGCTATGATTGGAGTACTAGAAAAGGTGATGAGGGTATAAAATATCAAAGCTCAAAGCTTATAAATGATGAGCTAAAAGAAAATAGTGATGATAGTGATGACGAAAAGAAAAACAAAGAAGCCTTAGCAAATCTAAACTCAATCAAATATATCAATACATCCTTATATAACCCACAAGATGAAAATGACAAAAGCAAAATAAATTATATTTTACGCTCATTTTTTAGCGGTAGCGATGAAGTAGATAAGCTTATAGAAAATTTAGAATTAAGCCCTGATGGTTTTAATATTTTTAAAACACATTTAAGCTCTTTGATTAATTTTGATATGGTTAAATATTCAAATGCGATAAATCTTAGTCTGGCAGCAGCAAATAATGTAAATATAACTTCGCCATTTGAAAATTCTAAATATCAGCTTGTAAAACTTGAAAATACTTTAAATAGTTTAGGTAAGGGCAAAAGACCAGCAAGTTTTGAAAATAAAGATGGTTCTATACCTTTTTATAAATCTAGCTTTGAAGTTTTTAAATGTGATATAGCAGATTTTAACACAGAAGCTTTGATTATCGGTGATGGTGGAACAGCAAATATAAATTACATAAATGGAAAATTTTCGGCATCAGACCATAGCTATATTTTTTCAAGCAAAGAAAACTCAATTTTAAAATTTATATTTTTTATAATAAAATCAAATCTAGCTATTTTACAAAGTGGCTTTAAAGGAATAGGAATTCAAAATATAGCAAAATCATACATTGAAAACATTAAAATTCCTTTACCGCCGCTTGATATTCAAAAGCAAATCGTAGCAGAGTGTGAAAGTGTAGAAAGTGAGAATTCTAGAATTCTAAATGAAATCGCAGAGCAAAAAGAGCAAATAAACAGGGTTTTAGCAAAAACTGGAATTTTAAATGTAGAATTCCAAGACAACGAAAATCTAAAAGACCTACCAACCCCGCAAGACTATAACCTAACCGAGTGGAAAAGTGTTAAACTTGATAGATTGATTGAAGCCAAAGGTGGTAATACTTTCCCAAAAGAATTTCAAGGCAACTCAAATAGTAGCCAAAATGCTTTTATAAAAGTATCAGATATGAATTTACAAGAAAATTTAAAATTTATAAATATTAGCAATAATTATGTTAGCGATGAAGTGGTAAAAAATTTAAAATTGACAATATTCCCTATCAACACTATTATATTCCCAAAAGTAGGTATGGCAATACATACAAATAAAAAGCGTATGCTTAAAATTCCTAGCATTATTGATAATAATACTATGGCGATAAAATCTATAAATATAGAAAAATTAAATCAACAATTTTTATTTTTAATTTTTGAAAATATCGTAAATTTAAAAGATATTGCTAGTAATTCCAACCCACCATCAATAAATAATTCAAATTTATATAATTATCAAATTCCATTACCACCACTTGAAGCTCAAGAAAAAATCGTCCAAGCAATAACAAGCATTGAGCAAAAAATTTCTAGCTTACAAACCGAGTTAAACTCGCTAAATGGCAAACAAAAAGAAATTCTAGAAAAATATTTATTTTAAAGCCTTTTTAAATCTAGAATTCCTAGGGAATTCTAGATTTACTTAAAACTAAAATTTAGATATATTTAGATATAATCTAAGCTTATTTTTTAAGCAAAATCAACCAAAGGGCAAAAATGCTAGAAAACAGCGATATACAAATCACCAGCATAGAAGACTCTATAAAAGCTAGTTATCTTGATTATTCAATGAGCGTAATTATAGGCCGCGCTTTGCCAGATGCCAGAGATGGCTTAAAGCCTGTTCATAGGCGTATTTTACACGCTATGAACGAAATGCACCTAGGCAAAAGCGCAAAATACAAAAAATCAGCCGCTATCGTAGGTGAGGTTCTAGGTAAATACCACCCACACGGCGACACAGCAGTTTATGACGCTCTTGTGCGCCTAGCGCAAGACTTCTCTATGCGAATTCCAGTAGTAGATGGGCAGGGAAACTTCGGCTCTATTGACGGAGATGGCGCAGCAGCTATGCGCTACACCGAGGCTAGAATGACAGCTTTAACTGAAGAGCTTTTAAAAGACATTGATAAAGACACAGTAGATTTTATCCCAAACTACGATGATAGCCAAAGCGAGCCAGATGTACTCCCAGCGCGTGTGCCGCACCTACTACTAAATGGCTCAAGCGGTATTGCTGTCGGCATGGCTACAAATATCCCACCACACAGCTTAGATGAGCTAATTGATGGACTTTTAGTCGTATTAGAGGATAAAGAAGCTAGCCTAGAGGCTGTAATGGAGCATATAAAAGGCCCTGATTTTCCAACAGGTGGAACGATATTTGGCAAAAAAGGCATAATCGATGCTTACCGCACAGGCAGAGGCCGCATAAAGCTAAGAGCCAAAACTCACATAGAAAAAAAGCCAAATAAAGATGTAATAGTAGTAGATGAACTACCTTATCAAGTAAATAAAGCAAAGCTTATTGAAACCATAGCCGAACTAGCCAAAGAAAAAAGCATTGAAGGCATAGCAGAAGTGCGTGATGAGAGCGATAGAGAAGGAATTCGCATGGTAATCGAGCTAAAACGAGATGCTATGAGCGAAATCGTGCTAAACAACCTATATAAAAGCACGCAACTAGAAATCACCTTTGGCGTGATAATGCTAGCGATAAATAACAAAGAACCAAAGATTTTTACACTTTTAGAGCTTTTAAAGCTATTTTTGCACCACAGAAAAACCGTCATCATCCGCAGGACTATATACGACCTTCAAGAAGCTCGCAAAAGAGCCCATATCCTAGAAGGTCTTAAAATCGCCCTTGATAACATAGATGAGGTAATCGCACTAATCCGCACTAGCCCTGATTATGATAGCGCAAAAGCAGGGCTAATGAGCCAGTTTGCCCTAAGCGAGGCGCAGAGCAAAGCAATACTTGATATGCGCTTAAGCAAGCTTACAGGCTTAGAGCGTGAAAAACTAGAAGCCGAGCTAGATGGGCTAATGAAGCTAATCGCTGAGCTAGAAAGCATACTAAAAAGCGAAGAAAAAATCGAAAATATCATAAAAGACGAGCTACTTGATATAAAAGAGAAGTTCAAATGCCCTCGCAAGACTGAAATCGTAGATGACTACGATGATATAGATATAGAAGATCTAGTGCCAAATGAAAACATGGTAGTAACCATAACTCACAGAGGATATATCAAGCGTGTGCCAAGCAAGCAGTATGAAAAGCAAGCCAGAGGTGGCAAAGGTAAGGTCGCAGTTACTACCTACGATGATGATTTTATCGAGAGTTTTTTTACTTGTATGAGTCATGATACGCTGATGTTTGTCACTGACAAAGGTCAATTATACTGGCTAAAGGTCTATAAAATCCCAGAGGGCAGCCGCACCGCAAAAGGCAAAGCCGTAGTAAATCTAATAAGCCTACAAGATGATGAAAAAATCATGGCTATCATCCCTACAAGCGATTTTGCGCCAAATAAATCACTAGCATTTTTCACCAAAAACGGCATAGTAAAACGCACAAATCTAAGCGAGTATAAAAACATCCGCTCAATCGGTGTGCGTGCAATTAAACTTGATGAAAATGACGAGCTAGTAACTGCGCTCATAGTAGAAAACGAAGAGGGAGAAATAGTGCCTAGCATAGATGGAGAGGAAAACGCTAGTCTAGATATTAGCTTAGAAAACGAAGATCTAGGCGCCAATCCAGACGAGATACTAGGCGAGGTGCTAGGCGAGCAAAATAGCGATGAGCCTAGCAAAATGATCCTAATCGTAACTCGCAAAGGTATGTGCGTGAAATTTCGCCTAAATAAAATCCGCCAAATGGGCCGCGTAAGCCGTGGCGTAAAAGGCATAAGCTTCAAAGAAAAAAATGATAGCGTCGTAGGCGCTGCCTTTATAGAAAGCAACGACCAAGAAATCCTAAGCGTAGGCGAGCTTGGAATTGGTAAGCGTACCACAGCCGATGAATACCGCCTAACAAACCGTGGCGGCAAGGGCGTAATCTGCATGAAGCTAAATGACAAAACCGGCGACCTAATAGGCGTTGTAATGGTAGATGAGCGTATGGATCTCATGGCACTTACCACAAGCGGCAAGATGATAAGGGTAGATATGCAAAGCATACGCAAAGCCGGTCGCAACACCAGCGGCGTAAAAGTCGTAAATGTAGATGGCGAAAAAGTAGTCTCAATCGCTAGTTGCCCAAAAGAAAGCGAAGAAGAAAGTCTAGACTTTGATAGCCCAGCCAGCGAACAAGAGAGCCAAGACTTTGATAGCCCAGCCAGCGAGCAAGACACGCAAGAGTGATTATTTTAGAATTCCCTAGAATTAATCTAGAATTCCTAGTGAAATTTGCTTAGGAATTCTAGAATTCCCTAGTCCTTGTCATCCCCCAGCTTGAGCTGTGGCTCTCTACTCTAGGAATTCTAGAATTCCTATGGTTTTTTGTGGTTAGGGGGTATTTTTGGCTAGGAATTCTAAATTTTAGGCTATTATTATATTTAAAGTAGCGCAAAATTTTATAAGTTCTGCTTTTTGGCTTTTATTTATGCTAAAGCTAAAATCACAGCCCAGCGGGCTAAACTCTTGGCTAAAGTTTATATTTTTAGTTTTGGCAAAATGCTCGCAGCGTGAAATCAAGGCAAAGGGCATAAAAACCTTTAAGCTTTCTTTTTTTTCAAAGAATTCTAGAATCCCCATGTCTTTTGCGTTTTTTATAGCTTCATTTACGCTAGCACCATAGGCTCGCACCAGCCCTCCGATG
>NZ_JAQSLK010000009.1 GCF_028649595.1 Campylobacter magnus | reverse complement strand
AAAAGGTAAAAGGCATAGGTGAGGGTATTTACAATAATATCAAAGATGAGATTATTGTAAAGTAAGCTTGCTGTGTTCTGCTGGGAATTCTAGATTGGGAATTCTAGTTTAGGAATTCTAGATTTAGTCCTAGGAATTCTAAATTTAGAAAAATCTAGAATTCCTAGCTTAAATTTAGCTAGAAAATCTAGAATTTCTAGTAAGTCTAAGTAGGAATTCTCTTTGGGAATTCTAGAATTCCTAGGCTTTTTGTGGGTTAGGGGGTATTTTTTAGCTTAGGAATTTTTAGAATTCCCTACTATGTCATCCCTCAGCTTGACTGGGGGATCTCTATGTAGAATTCTAGAATTCTTTGTGATGAGATCCCCCGAAGGGATTGGGAGATGACAAACTAGTGGTCAAGGCAAATAATTTTTATAGAGATTGTCCGGAGGGGTCGGACAATGACAAAAGTGGTTGGGAATTTTAGAATTCCTAAAAGATGCCCCCTGACCCCCATAAAACTAGCTGCCAAGCGAGTTGGTTTAGCTAGAAAACTAGAATTCCTAGTAAATTTAAGTAGGAATTTTAGTTTGGGAATTCTAGAATTCCACAATAAAGCTTCAACCCTACCACTAAGAGTTGTATAACAAATATACTTACAAATCCCTAGGATCTACAATTTTGCCGGCGATTGCGCTGGCTGCAACCACTGCTGAGTTTGCTAGATAAACTTCGCTTGTAGGATCGCCCATGCGGCCTACGAAGTTGCGGTTTGAGGTTGAAATGCAGCGCTCTTTAGCAGCTAGAATTCCCATATATCCGCCAAGGCAGGCTCCGCAAGTTGGGTTGCTTACCACTGCGCCAGCCTCTGCGAAAATATCCATTAATCCTTCTTTTTGCGCTTGTAGGGCGATTTTGCTAGTGGCTGGGGTGATGATTAGCCTTGTGTGTTTGGCTACTCGTTTGCCTTTTAGGATTTTAGCTGCTATTCGCAGGTCGCCCAAGCGACCGTTTGTGCAGCTGCCGATGAAGGCTTGATCTATTTTTATATCATCTTTTTGAGCTTGTTTTACGCTTTTTCCATTGCTTGGCAAAAATGGATAAGCGATCACTGGATCAAGCTTGCTAACATCGATTTCTAGCACTCTTGCGTAGTTTGCGCCCTCATCGCTGTAATGTAGGCGTGGTGCGCGAGCTAAGTTTTTGTCACTTAAAAACTCTTTTGTTATCTCATCGACGGCGATTATTCCGTTTTTGCCTCCAGCTTCTATTGCCATGTTACAAAGGCTAAAACGTCCATCCATATCAATGTGGCTCATCGCCTCACCAGTAAATTCTAGCGCTTGATATAGCGCACCATCGACTCCTATTTGGCGGATGATTTCAAGGATGAGATCCTTGCCGTAAATATGCTCGCCTGGCTTGCCTTTAAAATCTACCTTTATAGTAGCTGGGACTTTAAACCAGTTTTTGCCAGTAATCATTGCGTATGCTAGATCCGTGCTACCCATACCGGTGCTAAATAGCCCGAGAGCTCCATGAGTACAGGTGTGCGAGTCAGCGCCGATTACCACATCGCCTGGGCTTACTAGGCCTTTTTCAGGGATTAGGGCATGCTCAATTCCCATGTCTTTTTCATCAAAAAAGTATTTTAGATCGTGCTCGGCGGCAAAATCACGGCTGATTTTTGCCTGATTTGCGCTCATTATGTCTTTAGCTGGGATGTAGTGATCCATGACAATTGCGAAGTTTTCAGGCTTAGCAAGAGCCTTTGCGCCACTTTCTTTAAAAGCACGGATTGAAATCGGCGTTGTGATGTCATTGCCGATTGTCATATCAATTTCGCTCTCTATTATCTGTCCTGCTCGTACTTCACGACCCACATGCTCGCTAAATATTTTTTCTGTGATTGTTTGTGCCATTTTTTATCCTTGTGATTAAATTTGCGTTATTATAGCGAAAATTTTTGATATAATGATTTTTATGCATCAAATCACCAGCAAAAGGCACTTAAAAATCTAGAATTCCCTAGTTTTTTACAGCTGCCGCAAGCCAAAAACACTGCGCGAGTTTAGGGAATTCTAGAGTTGCTTAGCTTATAGCAAATCAGCGTAGCTATCATTTTTCATCACTTTTGCGACATATGAGCAAGTAGGGATGATTTTTATGCCCTGTTTGCGAGCGTTATCAAGCAACTCGTTAAGCAGCATTTTTGCTATA
The DNA here is from genome assembly GCF_028649595.1 of Campylobacter magnus. NCBI lineage: Bacteria > Pseudomonadati > Campylobacterota > Epsilonproteobacteria > Campylobacterales > Campylobacteraceae > Campylobacter > Campylobacter magnus. The sequence goes on along the minus strand of NZ_JAQSLK010000009.1, from coordinate 39,083 downwards.
CCTCTGCCCTCGTGGCTTTTTTGACAAAGGTGCGATTTAGCTCCCATTTTCCGTCATTTTCTACAAAAGCACACTCGCCTACAAACTCGCCACTATCATAGCAAGCCGTGCGAGAGCCCTCAAAAACTATCATCAAACTCATCTTGCCCCCTACTCAGCCACGCAAATTTGCTTATTTATAATAGCCCTTAGCGTAAAAAATGAATTTACTATCACAACCAAGCACAGCAAGGCAAAAACTACATAAGCAGCAAACCCCAAGCTAAAATCTAGCTCGCCAGCCTTATGTAGTGCCACACAAAGCGCAGCCAAAGGAAAGCTAAAAGCCCACCACGACAAAAAGAACTTTAAGCCTATGAAATTTCGCCACATAAACACAAGCAAAACCGCAAAAAACACCGCCACACTAAGCAAAATATAAGCAAAAGCCCCAAAGCCACTAAGCCTAACAAAGTCCAAAAACGCAATGCTAGGCGGCGCTATAAAAATAAAAAGCGTAGGCATAAACTTACTTGGCAGTTGTGGATGAAAAATCAGTCTATAAAACAGCACCGAAAATAGCGCCATATAAAAAAACAAGCCAAAGCCAAAGTAAAACCACAGCCACGGCGCTAGCTCAGGGCTAGCAATAGGCACGAGCAGATTGCCAACTACTGGGATAAACCACGCTGGATTGCTATGAGTGATGTTAATATCACGCTCTACCCACGCACGAAGCACAAAAAGCGTGATATAGCTTTGTGCTATCACCCCAGCATAAAACAGCCAAGTAGCCACGCTGCCTTCATAAATCATCGCTAGTAGCAGTAGCGAAATGCTAAATGCGGCGAAAAAATTTAGCCTAATAGGGTGGTTTAACTCTTTTTTAAACTCAGCGTTAAATGCTACGATTTTGATAGCATAAAGCACGCAAATAAGGGCAAAAAGCAAGGTGCTAAGTGCCCTTAGTGCTAGAAAAATATTTTCATCAAATCCAAGCTTTAAAACTGCTACGCTAAGCCCACCAAAGCCCATAATAACAGCAAAAAACATTATAGGAAACTCTTTAATTCTACTCATTTTTATCCTTTTAAATTTTAGAATTCCAAAAGCCCTGAGAAAGGAGGATAAAGTCAGGGCTTGTGGAATTCCACTTTTTTGGCTGGGAATTCTAGAATTCTAGTTATTTCTACATTTATCCTTAAACCACGGCAAATAGCGATACAGTGGGCATCCATACACAGCAGTTATCACAAGCCACGCACCAAAAAGCCACCACCAGCTCTCACAAATAAAGCCAAAAAAATAAATCAAAGCCGAGCCCAAAACCAGCCTAATAGTCTTATCCCAAAAAGCAAATCTACACATAAATCCCCCTTAAAACCACATTCGCTTAATTATATTTGTTTTATTAGCTATCATATAGCTAAACACGCCAAGCACATGCATAACAATAAGCAAAGGCAAAATCTTTGTAAGAATTCTATGAATATAGCCACAAAGATACTCGCTCATATTTTCATACATGCTAAAATCATTTGCCCCGCTCATAATCGCCCCAGCCACGCCAGATTGTAGATTTAGCGCGATACCACTACAAGCTATTAGCACCACGCAAAGATAAATGGCTATGTGATTTGCGTGAAATAAAAAGGCCCGTGCTTTGCTCATAGCAGGGGTTTGCGGTCTGCTTTTTAGCAAAAAATACACTCTAAGCAAGCTTAGAATTAGCGCCACAAAGCCTAAAATGCTATGAAGCTTGATATTTGGCAGTTTTTCTAGCGTATTTGGAATGTTTGATAAAACAAAAGTCCCACTAAGCAACAAAAACGCTAAAAGCGGCACGCTAAGCCAGTGTAAAATAACTGAAATTTTAGAATATTTCATTTTTTCTCCTTAGCGCTTTGGCAGCGAGCAGCGGTTTAGAAAATAGCAAGCCGGACAAAAGCCCGTAATGCCTACTAGAAGTGGCACAAAGCCTATTAAACTAAGCCAAGGGCTTACAAAAAACAATCCTGCGATGAGTGCTACTCCAAGCAAGGCTTGAAGAATTCTTTTATTTTTACTTAACATTTTTTCTCCTTTGTGTTTGTAGGGAATTCTAGTTTAGGGAATTCTCTTTGGGAATTCTAGTCTAGGGAATTCTAGAATTCCCTAGACTTTTAAAAGCTCATTAAAGGCTTTTTCTAGCGTATCTTGCGAGTTTGGCTCTACAAGGCGAGTAAGCACCTGAGCGCCGTCTTTATAAAAGATAATAGTAGGGATTTTTCGCACATTAAGGCTGTCTTTTAGCTCACCAGCCTCGTCAATGCTCACGCCAAAAAAGTTAATTCTATCAGCATAAGCAGGGATAACTCGCTCTAAAATAGGCTTTAAAGCAATGCAGTCTTTACACCAAGGCGCACCAAGGATAACTACGCAAAATCCCTTGCTAATAGCACTCTTAAAAGAGTTTTTGTCTAAATATGTCATTTTTTGCTCCTTTTGAAATTAAAGTGAGCGAATTGTAAGGATTTAAGAAGTTATTTTCAGTAATAATGTTACAAAAGATTTTTATAAAAGTGTGATTTCCCCGCGTTTTTGGCGTATGATACCGGCTTTTTCTAGCTCTTTTAGCACCCTTGAAATCGCCTCTCTTACGCTACCTAGCTCGCTTGCGATTTGTGCGTGAGTGCAGGTGCAAACGCCATTTTGCGAGTTTTGGCGCAAAAAATCTAAAATTCTCTCTTTTAAAGGCGCAAAAAGCGCCACACTTAGCACAGAAACGCTGCTGTAAAAACGCCCGGCTAAAAGCGATAAAATGTGATTAGCAAAAAGCGGATATTTTGCCTTTAAGTCTTTAAAAAGCCCTGCTGGCAAGCTCTCAAAGGCGCACTCGCTAGCTACTTCAATGCGAACTCTAGACCCAAAAGCATCAAGGCAATCAGCGCAAACTAAGCACTCATCGCCACTTTTTAGGCTAAAAAGCGCGATTTCCCTATTTTCGCTACTAGCATAGACCTTTAGCTCGCCACTTAGCACGCTTACAAATCCATAGCAAAAATCATTGTAAAAAACCTCGCCTTTTTTGGCTTTAAAGCTTTGTATTTTGCTCTTTGCAAGGCCCAAGTCTTGCGCGCTAAATCCGTAGTTTTCTAGCTTCATTTTTTGCCCTTTTTTTTGTGATTATAACAAAAATTTTTGATATAATGCGACTATGAAATATTTTATTTTAAATCAAATTGCTAGTTTTTTAGAACAAAATGCCTATAAAATAAGCTCTATTTGGCGCAGTAGCGACCTTTGTGTAAATCTAGAATTCCAAGGCAAAAAAGATGCCAAGCCCTTTACTCTTTGCTTTGATATGAGCAAAAGTGATTCAAGCATTTATAGCGCAAAAAAGAGCACAAACAAAGAATACAAAGCACCTTTTGATGTGCTAGCAAAAAAGCGTCTTACAAATGCCAAAATCACTAGCGCAAAAACCCTGCCAAATAATAGAATATTAGAGTTTGCTATCACGCAACAAGGCTCGTATAAAGAGCTAAAAAGCAAGCTTATTTTTGAGTTTACTGGCCGTTTTACAAATGTGATTATAACTGATGAGCATAGCGTAGTTTTGGGCGCACTTCATCTTTTTAAAAACACAAAGCGTGATGTGGTGGTGGGCAAAGTGCTACCAAATCTAGAATTCCATGAAATAAAAGAAGCTCCAAGCGATGAAATAAAGGACTTTTACGAGTTTTTTGATAGTGAAGCAAGACGCATAAAAAACAAAGCCCTAAACACGCTAAAACAAAGCAAAATCGCAAGTGTGGATAAAAAAATCGCAAATATTAACGCTTTGCTAGAAAAATTGCCAAAGAAAGAAGAAATAGAAAGCCTTTGTGCTAAAAACTTTGCTAAGGCAAATGCTCTAAAAGCGAATTTATTTAAGATAAAAGACTATGAGCGTGAGTTTTTTCTTGATGGGCTTAGTTTTAGCACCGATAAGCCTGCAAAAGAGGCCTTGGATGAGCTTTTTAAAAGTGCTAAAAAACTGCGCCAAAAGGCTGCTAACATAAGCCTTGAAGAGCAAAATCTAAATGAGAAAAAGAACTTTTTGCTAGGGCTTAAAACTGCGATTTTAGCTGAGAGTGAAGCTGAGAATTTAGAGGTTTTAGCACCTAAAAAAAGAGTAGCTAAAAAAAGCGTCCACAGCGACTTTTGCGAGGATTTTTACAAAGGCGAGTATAAAATCAGCGTGGGCAAAAACGAAAAAGGCAATGCTTGGCTTTTAGAAAATGCTAAAAAAGATGATGTGTGGTTTCACCTTCAAGGCTATAAGGGCGCGCATGTCATCATAAAAAGCAACAAACAAAAGCTAAATGATGAAATAATAGCGTTTGCGAGCCGTATGTGTGTGCTTTTTAGCGGGCATACTCGTGGGTCATTTCAGGTAGATTTTACCAAACGCTCAAATATCAAGGTAGTAAGCGGGGCCTTTGTAAATTATGTAGATTATAATACTGTGGGGGTAAAAATATGATAAAAGTATGTTTTTTGGGGCCTTTATCGGCTCTTGGCGAGTGCGAGTATGACTGCGCTAATCTAAGCGAGCTTAAAGAAACTTTAAGCAAAGATGAAAGACTGGCAGGCTGGCTAAAAGACTGCGCTATAAGCTTAAATGATGAAATAATAACGGATCTAAATACGCCTTTAAAGGACGGCGATACTCTTTTTGTATTGCCACCAGTTTGCGGTGGATAGCCAAAAAAACTCAGGTCTAAAAAAGGCTAGGAATTCTAGAATTTTCGTCATTGAGGGGTGAAGCGAAGCAATCTCTAGGAATTATAAATTTATCCTTAGGAATTTTAGATTTTTGCTCGCTTTTAGGCTAGATAAATCTAGCCTAGCTCGCAAATTTTATAAGGGCTACGTCCTAAACCCTTAGGGGCTGCCGCCCCTAAAACCCCGCTAAAATATAGAATTCTCTACTATGTCATCCTCGGGCTTGATCCGAGGATCTCTATATGGAATTCTAGAATTCCATTGAATGTTTTGTAGGGAATTTTGAACGAGATTGCTTCGTCGTTCGTTTCACTCACTTCTCACAATGACGGAATTTCCGCAATGACGGAATTCTAGAATTCCTAAGGTAAATAAAAAAAGGCTAGGAATTCTAGATTTTAGAATTCTAGAATTCCTAGCCTAAGGTTATGATTTTACGCTTACATCAGCTATGATGCCTGCGCTAAACTACTGGAGTAGTCTCATAACATTCTGTTGTATTGTATTTGCTTGGCTTAGAGCGTAGCTGCCTGATTGTGCTAGTAGGTTGTATTTGTTAAAGTTACTTGCTTCACTAGCGAAGTCCACATCACGGATTTGGCTCTCAGCTGCTTTTACGTTTACTTGCGTAGTGCTAATATTATTTATAGTAGCTACGATCTGGTTTTGAACAGAGCCGATATCAGAACGGATTCTATCAAGTTGTTTTTGAGCTGATTCAGCTACGCTAATCATAGCTTGTGCACCACCATAGGTTGTAACACCGCTTAGTTGGTCAGCGTAAGTGCCACTTGAGTATTGTGAGCTAGAAAACTGACCAGCATGGAAGTAGCCCATAGCAGCCGCAGCTTTACCAGTTAAAATTCCAGTATTTAAATCAGCTAGAGTTACAGTAGCTGTTTGAGCCACAGAGTTTAGGACACCTGTTGACATACCTTTAGTTGCCAGAGCATATGCACCAAGAACTTGATCTCCACCTGATAGACCTTTTATGCCGATAACTATATCTCTAGCATCTTCTCTTACAAGAGAAAGGCTACCTAGGATAGACTTACCAGCACTGAATTTGCCAGTTATAGCTCCCATTACAGAAGCAGTTTTAGAGAATGTTTTAATATTCATGGCTCTACCATCACGAGCAGTTAGAGTTAGTTTACCATCAGTTACAGTAGCCTCTACTCCAGTTTGAGCTTTTACAGCGTTAATTGCGTTTGCTAGAACAGCATTTGTATCACCTGCTGTTAGCTCTAGATCACCGATTTTAGCGCCGTTTATCTCTAGACCTTTGATAGTACCAGTTTCAATTACGCCTGAGAAAGTAATAGCATTTGTAACCTTTGCTCTAACGCCTGTTGTATCAGATACACCATTTAGACGATCAACAATAGCTTTAAAGCCGTTAGTTGCTAGCTCAGTACCAGTTATATCTTGGAATTTATATCCATTAGGAAAACCATCAATACCGCTTAGTTCTAATTTTACTGTTTGAGCTGATAATGCGCCTGAGTTACTATAAACAAACGCTTGGCTAGTCTCAAACCTAGTATGCCCAATCTTAGAACTCTCAGTTGCGCCTATGCTGATTTGAACTGTTTCATTGCTATAAGCACCGATTTGGAAGTTTTGATTAGAGAAATTTCCATTTAGTAGTTGTTTGCCATTAAAGCTAGTAGTTTTAGCGATATTATCTAGCTCTTCCATTAGACGGCTGATGTCAGCTTGAAGTGCTTTTCTTGAATCAGTGCTTTGACCATCTTGGGCTGCTTGGATAGCTTTTGTGCGGATGGTATCTATTATTTGGAGTTGTTCGTCCATCGCACCATCTGCTGTTTGAACCATACCGATAGCATCGTTACCATTTGCTATGGCTTGGCCAAGAGAGTTTGCTTGTGATTTTAGACTATCAGCAATAGTCATACCTGATGCATCATCAGCAGCTTTGTTGATGCGTAGACCTGAGCTTAGGTGAGTTAAAGAGGCGTTTAGTCTATCATCAGTTTTTCTAGCGTTGTTGTGGTTGTTAAGCGCTGTGATGTTAGTGTTAATACGAAAAGCCATTGTTTTCTCCTTTGTTTTTGGCTAAAAGCCTAGATTTATTTTGGGTTCATCACTCCCAGATTTGCTCTTAACGGACGGGTCGTCCGGATTTTCATTAGATTTAACTTGCTTTTGTTACCCGGGCAAGTCCTTAAAGTAGCTAGGCTTTTTGCCTAGCTCTTTGGGGTGATAAATCTATGAGAGCAAACCGTGGCATCCTTGCCGATTTGCATGAAGTATATCGTAAGTATTCTTAAAAACTTTAGTGTTTTTGAAAAATTATCTAGGAATTCTAGAATTTTTCTAAGGAATTCTAAAATTTAGCTAAGGAATTCTAGAATTCCTTAGCTAAACAAGGCGTACTATGTCATCCTCGGGCTTGACTCGAGGATCTCTATAGGGAATTCTAGATTATTTGTGATGAGATCCCCCGATCAAGTCAGGGGATGACACAAGGCTTGGAAATTCTAGATTTTAGCCTAGGAATTCTAGAATTCCCTAGAAAAAAATCAAGAAAAAATCACCTTAGCCACTTTTGTGAGCTCTTTTCTATATTTTCTCTCATTACTGAGATACCGCCTGCTATGTTAAATAGCCAAGCACCATGGACGCTAACCCAAAGAAAGAGCTTTTCTTTTTTCTCTTCGTCAGTATCGCTAGGGCGTGCCATGATGGCTGTTAGTTCTAGTTCTTGGTGTTGGATGTAGCTATTTAGCACAGCATAATACGAGCTTGCAAATACTTTATCATCTAAACCAAGTTTAAAATCATCAATTTCCAAGGCTAGATCTTTTAGCTTTTCGTAGTTGATTTTGTCATTTTTTCCCTGAGCTTTTAGTTTTTTAGCTAGTTCTATTTGCTTTGCTAGTTTTAAAAACAGCTTTTCACATTTTTTTTGTAATTTTTCTCCGTATCTTAAAACAGATTTTATATGCTTTGAATATTTTTTATATTTGGCTTCTTTTTGTCTATCATTTAACTTTTTTGGCAAAGAAAAATGCGGTTTTATCTCAGTTAAAACTTCTTTTTCTAAGATTTCTTTAAAAGGTACTTCTATGGTTCCTGCTATCCTAGCACCGCCTTCGGTGCAGTTGTAGACTTGTATATTTTCATCTGCGGATTTGATTTTGCTTACCATAGCCTCAAAATACTGCCTAAAAAGATTCCACACCATCATGGTCTCTACCATACCATCACCGCCATAAGCTGGGGCATATTCTGTCTTTTGCATTTTGTCTTTTTGACTAGCTAAGGTGGCTGTGTGGCCTACTGCGTGCGTGCTTCTGTTTTTTCCGTAAGCTAGGTCTTGTCCTATGAAAATGATTTTTTCGTGTTCTAAATACGCGGCTAAATCAAAAGCCAAATGCGCAGCCGATGGCCCATCACAAAGATAGCCAAAGTCCTCATCATCAAAGCCTTCTTCATAAGGTAAAGGACGAAAGATGTAGCTAGAGTTTCTGTCTTTTAGATACTTTACTGTATTTGGGTGCGTAAGAGTTGTAGCGCAAAATATAATCTCATCATCAAAAGCACTAACAGCTGAGTTAAAAAACTCAGCTGTTAGTTCCGCTCGCTCCATTGTAGTAACAAAATCAGGCTTTATGCCGCGAGCTTTTAGTATAGAGTAGCTTGCATCTACGCTGATTATGGTGGCGTGAGATTGTGCAATTCTCAGCAGTTCTAGCTGTTTGTCTAGGCTTGGGCCTGTTGAGACTATGATAGCGGTTTTGGTTTTTTTGCTTCTTTGTTTTTTGATATGGCTTAGTGGAATTCCTTCTAGCATATCTGGGATATGTAGCGTGGTGTGATTTACGCCTATCATTGAGTCTACGCCGTTGTTGCCAGCGATTCTAAGGTATTGCATGAAGGCTTTTGTCATATTCTCGTTGATTAGGCTCATGTCGCTAGTGTAACGCTCATAAAAAGGCGAAGAGACAAAAAGACTATAAAGCCTAGCACAAGATAGCACATCTTTTAGCCCTACTATGTTATAGTAGTCCATAAACTCCATTATATCTGTTTGAAAAATAACTAAGCGAGAGCCCGTAATCTCAGCACTAAAATCAATCAAATGTAAAACTACATAAATAATCTCAATTTCTGGTTCAAACACTACTGTAGTGCTATGAGCTAGGTTGCCTAAAATTCCTTTTAAAAGCACGCCATTTCCAAGTCCGTAGATAAAAAGAGCTTTGTAGCCAGAATACTCTTTTTCAAAGCTTTCAAGCTGTTTTTCTACATCGCTAACTGGATTTTCATACATATAGCGTGAGCCATCAGCGGCTATTATATTTATATCTATGGGGTCTTTGCCTGTGTAGAGATTAAAGCGTTTGTTTGTATTAATTTCAAGTAGCTTTTTGGCTAGCGGGGCTGAGTAAATAGCTACTGCTAGCAGGTTTTTTTCAAACTTTGATATCGTACCTTTTTTCTTTGCTATTGCTTCTATTTGGCGTGAGAATTCTTGTTCTGTCATTTTTTATCCTTTTTTGGTTTATGGAATTCTAGAATTCCTATTTTAGCCAGAGGGATGATTTTTCTAGATTTTCTCTCATTACAGATATCATGCCAGCTATGCTAAATAGCCAGTGTCCATGGACGCTTACCCACTCTAAGAGCTTTTCTTTTTTCTCTTCATCGTTATTGCTTGGGCGGACTTTTATAGTGGTAAGTTCTAGTTCTTGATTGTGGATAAAACTAGAAGTAATAGTATAATAAGTATCCCTAAATAGCTTATCTTCAAAAAGCTCTTTTAGCTTGTCTAGTTTGGCTGAGATTTTTTGTAGGCTGCCAAAGTCTATTTGCTCATCTTTACCTTGTTCTTTTAACTCTTTTGCTAGTTCAACTTGCTTTGCTAGTTCTAAAAATAGCTTTTCGCATTTATCTTGTAATTCTTTGCCAAAAGCTATGATTTTTTGTATATGCTTTTTGTATCTTTTTAGCTTGGCTTTTTGTTGGGCTTCATTTAGCTTAGTTGGTAGTGGCATGCTAGGCTTTATCTCATCAAAGACCTCTTCTAGCACAGCTTTAAAGGGCTTTTCTATAGTTCCTGCTATCCTAGCACCACCTTCGGTGCAGTTATAGATAAGTAGGTTTTGGTTTTTACGTTGTACTATAGCTATAATATGTTCAAAAAACTCTCTAAAAATATTCCACACCTCCATAGTCTCAGCCATGCCCTCTCCGCCATAAGCTATGGTGTATTTTGATTCTTTCTTTTTATCACTATTGCCAGAAAAGATATGTCCTTTGGCATGAGAGCTTCTGCCCTCGCCATAAGCTAGGTCTTGACCTATAAATATAATTCTTTCATGCTCTAAGGCTACAGCTATATCAAAAGATAAATGAGCAGCTGATTGCCCACCGCCTATGTAGCCAAAGTCATTATCCTCAAAGCCAAGTTCATAAGACAAAGGTCTAAGGATATAAGCAGCATTTCTACCTTTTAGATATTTTACCGTGGTAGGATGAGTTAGAGTAGCTGTTAGAAAAATAATATCTTTATCAAACTCGCTAGGCTCTGAATTAAAAAACTCACTTGTCCACTCCACTCTTTCAATTGATGTTACATAATCAGGCTTTATGCCATGAGCTTTTAGTATAGGATAGCTAGAATCTACGCTTATTATAGTAGCGTGGTTTTGGGCTTGTTTTAAAAGCTCTAGTTGTTTATTTAGACTAGGTCCAGTTGAGACTATGATAGCGGTTTTGGTTTTTTTAGTTCTTTGATTTATTATGTTTTTTAAAGGTATAGACTCTATCATATCTGGGATATGAGCTGTTGTGTGGTTTATGCCTATTAGTGCATCTGTGCTATCGTTGCCTATTACTTTTAAGCAGTGCGTAAAGACGCTTGTTATATTTTCATTTATTTTGCACATATCAGCGTGGTAAGCATCATAAAAAGAGCAGTTTATATATAGATTATATACTCTAGCGTGGTTTAACACATCTTCCATCTGCGATATAACACAGTAATGAGTGGGAGTAAATAGCTCACTGCTAGCTATAACTAAGCGAGAGCTAAGAAGCTCTTTACTAAAATCAAAAAGATGAAAAACTATATAAATAATCTCAATTTCTGGCTCAAATACAACTATAGTCTTATGAGTTTGGTTTTGTAAAATTCCTTTTAAAAGCACGCCATTTCCAAGCCCATAAATAAAAAGCGAGCCATAGCGAGAATAAGCTTTTTCAAAGCTTTCAAGCTGATTTTGAGTGTCTTTTAAAGGATTTTCATACATATACTTTGAGCCATCAGCGGCTATTATGTTTATATCTAGTGGGTTAGAGCCAGCATAGACATTAAAGCTTTTGTTGCCACCAAGCTCTATTAGCCTTTTAGCAAGTGGTGCCAGGTAGTAAGCCACGCCCAAAAGATTTTTTTCAAATGTTGATAAAAGCTTTTTATCTTTTTTAGTTAGAGCTACTATTATTTGCGAAAACTCTTCGTTACTCATCTGTTATCCTTTGATTATTTTGCTAGATTATAAGCAAATTTAGTTTCAAATTTGCTTATAAATTAAAAAAAATCTGCTAAAATTAGCCCTATGAGAGAGATTATTACCTTTGCGGCTTTTGTTATAGCTTGTGCTGGTATCAGCCTTGCTAGTTCTATCGTTGTGCCGTTTTTGCTAGCTATTTTCATCACTGTTGCGGTCTCGCCGCTTATGAGCCTTCTTATGAAGCGCAGAGTGCCTAGGGGTATTGCGCTTGTGGTTCTCATGGGGCTTTTTGGCTATATTTTTTATCTTTTTGGTGCTATTATAGCTGATGCTGGCAGCAGTCTAGCTCGCGACTTGCCACTTTATGAACAAAAGCTAAATGCTGTGATAAACGCTAGTATTGCGTGGCTGGATGCTCATGGGATTTCTTTTGAGACTGGTGGGCTTTTAAAGGACAATTTGGAGCGCATTTTTAGCTCAGCAGGTGCTGTGGCAAAAGGCACTAGCGAGGTGCTAACAAAGAGCTTTTTGGTGCTGCTTTTGGTTGTATTTATGAGCTTTGAGGCACCGATTTTCTCACAAAAAATCGAGCTACTTGGCAGCAGGACTAGCTCTGTGATGGATAACTTCGCCTCAAAGCTAAAACGCTATGTGCTAATAAAAACAATCTCATCAATAGGTACTGCTGTTATCTTACTGCCTGCGCTTTATTATTTTTCTGTTCCTTATGCACTGCTACTTGCTCTAATAGCCTTTGCTTTTAACTATATACCGACAGTTGGTAGCACTATTGCGGCTGTGCCTGCGATTTTGCTAGCACTGCTTACAGGAGAGCCTATATCTGCGCTGTGGCTAAGCGTGTATTATCTAGTAATAAACATAGCAATAGGCAATTTTATAGAACCAAAGTTTCTTGGCAGTGGGCTTGGCATATCAGCACTTGCTGTGGTGCTAAGCTTGATTTTTTGGGGCTTTTTGCTAGGCGTGGGCGGTATGTTTTTGGCAGTTCCACTGACTATGAGTATAAAACTAGCCCTAGATGAGAGCAAAAACTTTAAGTTTATAGCAATTTTACTAAGTGATAAGGCAGAAAAATGAAAATACTATCTTTTGCGACGCTTCTTAGCGCACAAACAAGCAAGTTTATAGCTAGACACAAGGACGATGAGGTTTTTGTGGTATCTCCACTAGATGATGAGGTGCTTTTTAGTGCTATTAAAAATCATCATTTTTTAAAGTATGAGATAGATACTTTGGGCTTTGTTTTAGCCTTGGTTTGCGCTAGAGTTTTAGAATTCCCTGAGATAGAATTCCCTGAAATAGACCAGGGCTATCTAAGCGGTGAGAGCAATGCTAGCGAAGAAGAAATACAGACGCTTTGCGAGTTTTTTAGCTCTTGTGATGGCATCATCGTAGCACCTGAAAACTTTAGCGGCGCAAACAGCGCAAATATCGCTTTTATGCTGGGTGCCCTTAGCAAAAAATTTGGCTTTTGCGTGATCGGTATAAACGGCAAGCCTTATGAACTAAACGCCCCTCTTAAAATGAGCGAGCTAGAAGATGGAGCTGATTTTAACGGTGCTAGCGTGTTTTGTCTGCCAGCAGAACAAGTAGCACTAAAAGGCTCAGCGATGTTTGCTATGGCTTCAAAGCTAAAAAACGGCGCAAAGGCTCTGATAGATGGCATTGAAGCTACTTTTGAGCTTGATAGCACGCTGAAGGGCACAACAGGGCTATTTTTTGCGCCAAATGCCAAATATGAATTTAAAAAACTATAATGCTCTTATTTTAGCCGGTGGTAAAAGCAGCCGTTTTGGCAGTGATAAAACCACCGAGCCTTTTGGGGATTTTGCTAGTATTACGCATTTTTTATATGAGCGTTTGAGCCGTGTTTTTGGCTCTGTGAAAGTCTGCGCTAAGACTGCGAAGTTCTCTGTGCCCTTGCCACTTCTCATTGATGATTTTAGCGAGTTTGCGCCGATTTTTGTTCTTGCTTGCCTTGATAAAAATTTTTGCCTTGATAAAAATTTTTCTAAGCCAGTTTTTATACTGCCAGCTGATATGCCATTTATTAGCGAGGCTGAGATTTTTACGCTTTTTAAGAGTTTAAAGGACTTTGATATTTGCTACGCAAAGGATAGCAAAAAAGAGCATTTTTTATGCGGATTTTTTCGCCCTAGCATAGCAGCTAAGGCAAGAGAGCAAATAGCAGCAGGCGAGCTAGCCATACACAAACTTCTAAATCTTTGCCACTCTACTAGCGTAGAGTTTGAGCGTGATTTTTTAAATATAAATTACAAAGATGATTTTAAAAAAGCCTTAGAATTTGCTAGGGAATTCTAGATTTTTCGTCATTGCGAGCGAAGTAATCTCTAGGAATTCTAGATTTAGAATTCCAGAATTCCTAAGCTAAACAAGGCGCACCATGTCAAACCCCTTTGGGGGATCTCTATATGGAATTCTAGAATTCTTAAATGATATAAACACAAAAAACCCCTAGTAATTCTAGATTATTTGTGATGAGATCCTAGGGTCAAGTTGGGGGATGACACAAGGCTATGAATTCTATAATTTTCGTCATTGCGAGCGAAGCGAAGCAATCTCTAGGAATTCTAAATTTATTCTTGGAATTCTAAATTTATCCTTAGGAATTCTAGATTTTTTAGGGAATTCTAGAATTCCCTTAAATTTTTTGTAGTAAATTCTAAGAGATTGCTTCGGTCGCTTTACTTCCTCGCAATGACGGAATTTCCGCAATGACGGAATTCTAGAATTCCTAAGGTAAATAAAAAAAGGCTAGGAATTCTAGATTTTAGAATTCTAGAATTCCTGGTCTAAGGTTATGATTTTACGATTACAGCGGCTATGATGCTAGATTATTGAAGCAAGCGCATAACATTTTCACAGAAATGTTATTTGACCTACTGGAGTAGTCTCATGACATTTTGCTGAACGGTATTTGCTTGGCTTAGAGCGTAGCTGCCTGATTGTGCTAGTAGGTTGTATTTGTTAAAGTTACTTGCTTCACTAGCAAAGTCTACATCACGGATTTGGCTCTCAGCTGCTTTTACATTTACCCTAGTTGTGCTAATATTATTTATAGTAGCTACGATTTGGTTTTGAACTGAGCCGATATCAGAGCGGATTCTATCAAGCTGTTTTTGAGCTGATTCAGCCACGCTAATCATCGCTTGCGCACCACCATAGGTTGTAACACCGCTTAGTTGGTCAGCGTAAGTGCCACTTGAGTATTGTGAGCTAGAAAACTGACCAGCATGGAAGTAGCCCATAGCAGCCGCAGCTTTACCAGTTAAAATTCCAGTATTTAAATCAGCTAGAGTTACAGTAGCTGTTTGAGCCACAGAGTTTAGGACACCTGTTGACATACCTTTAGTTGCCAGAGCATATGCACCAAGAACTTGATCTCCACCTGATAGACCTTTTATGCCGATAACTATATCTCTAGCATCTTCTCTTACAAGAGAAAGGCTACCTAGGATAGACTTACCAGCACTGAATTTGCCAGTTATAGCTCCCATTACAGAAGCAGTTTTAGAGAATGTTTTAATATTCATGGCTCTACCATCACGAGCAGTTAGAGTTAGTTTACCATCAGTTACAGTAGCCTCTACTCCAGTTTGAGCTTTTACAGCGTTTATTGCATTTGCTAGAACGGCATTGCCATCACCTGCTTTTAGCTCTATATCGCCGATTGTTGCACCGTTGATTTCTAGGCCTTTTACAGTTCCATCAGCTATGATGCCTGAGAAGGTAATAGAGTTTGTAACCTTTGCTCTAACGCCTGTTGTATCAGATACACCATTTAGACGATCAACAATAGCTTTAAAACCGTTAGTTGCTAGCTCAGTACCAGTTATATCTTGGAATTTATATCCATTAGGGAAACCATCAATGCCGCTTAGTTCTATGCCTACTGTTCTAGCTGATAATGCGCCTGAGTTACTATAAACAAACGTTTGGCTAGTCTCAAACCTAGTATGCCCAATCTTAGAACTCTCAGTTGCACCTATGCTGATTTGAACTGTTTCATTGCTATAAGCACCGATTTGGAAGTTTTGATTGCTAAAGTTACCATTTAGTAGTTGTTTGCCATTAAAGCTAGTAGTTTTAGCGATATTATCTAGCTCTTCTAGCAAGCGGCTAATGTCAGCTTGAAGTGCTTTTCTTGAATCAGTGCTTTGACCATCTTGTGCTGCTTGGATAGCTTTTACACGGATTGTATCTGTGATTTGGATTTGCTCTTCCATCGCACCATCTGCTGTTTGAACAATACCGATAGCATCGTTGCCGTTTGCGATAGCTTGATTAAGAGAGTTTGCTTGTGATCTTAAACTATCAGCGATAGTCATACCTGATGCATCATCAGCAGCTTTGTTAATGCGTAGACCAGAGCTTAGGTGAGCTAAAGACGCGTTTAGTCTATCGTCGGTCTTACGAGCGTTGTTGTGGTTGTTCATCGCTGTGATATTAGTGTTAATACGAAAAGCCATTGTTTTTCCCCTTCTTAGTGAGCCTTAGGCTCAATTTTTTTAGTCTAGCTAAGTTATAAGCAATTCTGTTCTAACTTTTTGCTTTCCTTAGTATTTTTGCTTTGTTTTATGCATAAGCAATATCTGTTCCAGAATTTGATAAAATATGAAATAATAAGCTTTGCTAGGATTTAAATACTTAGGGAATTCTAGAATTCCTAGTGATTTTTGCCTAGGAATTCTAGTTTTAGAATTCTAGATTATATATCTTTTGCGCAAAGTAGCTCAAAGGCTTGGTAGCGTGAAAAGCTTTGAACTAGGGCTGGGGCTAGTTGTTTTAAGAGCATTAAATGCTGATCTAACACGCTCTTTGCTAGCTTGCGCGCGTCATTATGGGTGAGCAAAAACTCCAAAATTTCAGCTTCGTTAATATTAGATCCTTTTTTAAGCTCTAAAACTTTTTTGCTAGCAAGTTCTACTAACTCTTTTGTTTCGGCAAAAAGCTTTTTATTTTTTAGCAGGGTTAGGGCATCATCTGGCTTTGCTAGCAGCACGCGCATACTACTATGAGCCAGGGTAAAAGCAGGGCTGATATCGCTGTCTTTGTAAATGCCAAACTGGGTATCATAAACAGAAGTAAGATACAAGCAAAGCTCGGTATTTACTTGGATTTTTAGAGGCAAAATACCAGCAAAGCTCTGCGGATCCCCGCTAAAAAAACTGCCATTTTGTGGGGCTTTTAGCCCTAGCGTGCTTGCAATCCCCTTCGTTGTAGCAAAGGCATTTTCGCCGCTAAAATCGCTATACTCTTTTAAACATAAGCTTTTCATACTCTGGCTAAGAAGTTTAAACATAAAGCCGTCGTGAAAAAGCTCTTTTATGTTTGAGAGATGAGAGTTTATATCGCTATTTGGACTTTGCAAGGCTGCTTGAAGATCAGAGTTTTCATCAAATATAAAATCTGAGCTAAGCTTGCTAGCACAAAGACTAGCGCATAAAGCTGAAATAGGATCACGCACCACATGCAAAGCCAAACTAGCATCAATTAGACTATATAGTTTGTTGGCATCATTATCTAGCACAAAATCATCAAGTAGCAAATATATGCTAGAAATCTCGCCTTTTTCTTTCATATCAGCGTAGATTAAAAGGTTTTGGTAAAAACTCATATAGCTCTCACAGCTGCTAGAGCCAGCATGGCTAATGCCGTGAGCATCGCAAGCTAGCAAATACCCCCTAGCAGCATCTAAGCCACTAAACTTTGAGCCAAAGGCTACAAAATCATAGTGCTTTAAAGGCAGATTTAGCGTCCATGCATGAAAGGGATGTAAAAAAGCATAATCTAAGCTATCTGGATTTAGTAATGGCACATAAGATTTACTTGCCCAGTGGCTAGAGTGGAATTCCTTGCTATTTAGCCATGAGATGATTTGATTTTCATACAAAGCTAGGATATCTAGCGTTTCTTTATCTGTGTGGTCTAGCTTTGCTATTTGTGCGATTTGTGTTAGGCTCATTTTTTCTCACTTTTTAAAGTTTTGTGCCATCAAGCTCAAGGCACATTTTTTCAAACTCTTTGTAGTATTTAAAGCTTTCTATTATATTTGGGGCTTTTTGTTTTTGGTATTTTAGATGCTCTTTTATGAGAGTGGCTGCTAGTTTGCGCTCTTTTTCATGCTTACGAAAATACTCTAAAATATCATTTTCATTAAAAAGCTTTCTATTTGCTTCAAGCTCGCTAGCTTTTTGTAGCACTTCGTGGCTTAGTTTTTCTATGTAGAGTTGTGCTTTTTTTAGCAAGTCAGGGCTTCTTAGCAGCTTTACAGCGTCACTTGGCTTATCTACAAAAACACGAAGCAATGGATCTGGCAAAGAAAAAAGCTCGCTTATATCTCGTTCTGGTTTTAGGCGGTTGTTTTCATTGAATCTAGTACAAAGCACTATTTTTGCACTATTTTTGTTAAAGTTTTTATCGTTTCTATTAGTTTTTATTTTATTAGAAAATAGCTCATCTTTTTCATTTGCATAAAGCGTGATAGGCAGTAGATTTTTCATCTCTCCTACATGCTTTTCAAAGAGCCAGCGGTCTTTTTTATCAGGCTTATCAAAGTCCAAAGTACCAGCAAGCTCACTCATAGCATCAAAGCCCCTACCACCAGCAAAGTCGCTAGTTTGCTTGATATAAAGCTCTTTTATATTATCTTTAAAATAATCATACAAAATTCCATCGTGAAACATTTGCTCTCTATCTTCTAGCCAGCCTGGGATTGCGTTAAGCTCTGGAGAAATTCTAGCTATTTTGTTGCCGTTTTTATCTATAATCCCTCCATAATGGATAGGATTTTTGCTAAAAATAGCCTTTGGCTCATCGCTTAAAAAAAGCCCTGTGCCTTTGCCCTCATCATCATCTATGCTAAACTCATCTGCGAAGTTTGGCAAAGTTACCATTGTGCGAAGTACGCTAATAGGATCTCTTATTATATTTATAGCCACGCTAGTATCAATTAGGCTATAAAGTTTTTTGGCGTCACTATCCAAAATTAGATTTGTGATTTGTAAATAAGCTTTTTTTGTGTAACCTAGCTCTTTTACTTTTTTCATAGCAAGTAGTTTTTTGTGTAGTAGGCAGTAGCAGCCAAAAGAGCCTTTTTGCCCCTCTTGGACGATATCCATTTGTTTTGGGATAATAGAGCGGACACAAACCCCAATTTGGCTCTATTTTGCCAAGCTTTGCGATTTGCTCTAATGTCATTTTTTGCCTTTCTGTAGTATTTTAGCCTAAAATTCTTAAAAAATTTGTATAATTGCCCTGTGATTTTAGGATAAAATATGCAAATTGAGTTTAGCAATAATACCATTTTTTTACATGGCGAGTTTGATTATAAGATTACAGGCTCGCAATTAAAAAAGCTCTCAGCTCTTCTAGCACAGAAAAATACTAGCCTTGATTTAAAGGGTTTAAAAAGCCTTGATTATGCTGGGGCGTATTTTTTAAAAGAGCATTTTAAGGGCTCTAATATAGTGGGTGCTAGTGGGAATATTAGCAGAATTCTAGATTTTGCGGGTTTTAAAAGCTACGAGCTGCCAAAAAGCGTGGAGCTTAGCCTGATCGAGCGACTAGGTATGCTTCTACTGAACGCAAAGACCCAGAGTATAGCGATAATAAGCTTCATCGGTCAAGTGCTAATAATGATCCTAGATTCTCTAATACGTCCGTGGCGCATAAGGCTAAAAGAACTTAGCAATCACATAATAAGTGCTGGAATTTCTGCGATTTTTATCGTGGGGCTAACGGCTTTTCTTATCGGTATTGTCCTAGCATATCAAGGTGCTGTCATGCTAGAGCGCTTTGGGGCTAGTGTGCTGGTTGTGGATATCATGGGTATTATTACCTTGCGTGAGATTGCGCCACTTATTGCTTCTATTGTAGTAGCTGGGCGCTCTGCTTCTAGCTTTACAGCGCAAATCGGCGTTATGAAAATCACAGAAGAGCTCTATGCTATGGAAACTATGGGCTTTGCGCCTTTTCGTTTTGTTGTTATGCCACGCATTTTAGCTCTTATTTTTGTTATGCCTGTGGTTATTCTTTGTGCTGATTTTATCAGTCTTTTTGGACAGGCCTTTGTGTGTAACTGGTATTTGGGGCTAGATTTTGAGAGTTATTTAAATAGATTTAGCGCAAATGTAGATATGCGCCATTTTTGGGTGGGGCTTGTAAAAGCACCTATTTTTGGTGCGCTAATAGCTACTATTGGCTGTTTGCGTGGATATGAGGTAGATGGTAGTACTGAGAGTGTTGGTAAGCTTACTACAAAAAGCGTGGTAAATGCGATATTTTGGATAATTGCGCTTGATGCGGTATTTAGCGTGATTTTTACAGAGTTGCAGATATGATAAAAGCAGTTAATGTAAGCACAGCTTATGGAGAGCGTCTAATGCAAGATAAAGTCAGTTTTAGCGTAAAAAGTGGCGAGATTTACGGGCTTTTGGGTGGTTCTGGCACAGGAAAAACCACGCTACTTAAAACCATGATATACCTTAACCCTCCTACGACTGGCGATATTTTTATAAATGGCGTAAATTTGTGGAAAAGCGATGAACAAACTAAAAATGAAATGAAAAAGCAAATGGGCGTGATGTTTCAGTTTGGCGCGCTTTTTAGTTCTCTTAATGTGCTTGAAAACATAGGCGTAATGCTAAAAGAATACAGCGATTTTAGTGATAAAGATATAAGAGAAATTGCTAAAATGTGGCTGCTTAAAGTAGGGCTAAAAAAAGAAGCCGCCTTGCTCTATCCTAGCGAGCTAAGCGGTGGTATGAAAAAGCGTGTGGCACTAGCACGCGCCTTGGTGCTAAGCCCAAAGGTGCTATTTTTAGACGAGCCAAACTCTGGGCTAGACCCGGCCAGTTCTCGCTTGCTAGACCGCCTTATCTGCGAGCTAAGAGAGGATCTTGGTATCACTGTTGTCATGGTAACACATGATATAGATAGCATTTTTACTATTTTAGATAGATTTCTTATTTTAGAGGGGCATAAAATCGCTTATGAGGGGGATTTAGCAGGGGCGAAGGTTATGGAGAATAATCCACTAGCTGGGATGTTTAAACTGCGAAGTTAAGGTGCGATTCGTCTTGCTTTTATGGCTGGCGGGGCTCTTTTGCGCTTTTTACTGCCGCGTGCCTCGATGAATTATATATTCTATCTTCGGCGCGCGGCAGCAAAAATCACTAAAAGTGCCGCGCCTTTTATTTTCACGCCGCTACCGCGAGGACTGGGAATTCTAGAATTCTCTACTATGTCATCCTCGGGCTTGACCCGAGGATTTCTATACGGAATTTTGGAATTTTTTGTGATGAGATCCCCCGATCAAGTCGGGGGATGACACAAGGCAGGAATTCTAGTTTAGGGAATTCTAGATTTTGCCTTAGGAATTCTAAACTCGCGGTAGCGGAGTAAAACTAGGCTCCAAGATTTTTTGCTTCGCACCCGCTGGGTGAGCGATTTTTAGTTTTAAAGCCGCTGCGCTAGCCGTGGGGGAGCGTCTGCGATAGTAGCTGCAAAAATTTTGCGCTGAATTTTCAAGGCGTAAGCCGCAGAAAAACGGCAAAAAAGTTTTTGCAGAGCGACTGGGCTGCGTAAGGCTTTAAGGCTAAAAAGCGCAAAAAAGCTGAGCCAGCCGACAGCCCCGCAGGGTAGTCAGTCGATAAAAAAACTGAGCCGCTACAAACGCAATAAATGAAAGGATGAAATGGAAAGCAAAAACTCATATTTTCTAGCCGGTGCTAGCTTTTTGATAGCTTCGATTATACTAGTAGCTTTTGTGCTGTTTATGAACTCTAATCACGGTGAGTTTAGTGAAGAGTATCTTGTCCGCACCGGCTCTTTGCCTGCTGGCGTGCGAAAAAACAGCCCCGTGCTAAGCTCAGGAATTCCAGCTGGCGTTGTGCGTGATATTTATTTTGTAGATAAAAACCAAAGCACGATAGAAATAAAAATCGGGCTTAAGAAAAACTCGCCTGTAAGCAGTGATAGTGTGGTTCAAGTAATCACGCCACTTCTAGGCAATCAATCTACTTTAAATGTAACTCGTGGTAGTGGCAGGGCTTTTGATAGTGATGAGCTTCGCATTATAAAGCTACAAGAAGATAGCTTTGAGCGCCTTGAGGTTAGCGTGCTAAAAATCACGCAAAAAACAGAAGAGACCTTGGATAAAATAAACAAAATTCTAGGCGATGAAAATAGCGGTCTAGTAGCCTTTGTGGGGCAAATGGCTAGCAAAGAAAACTCGCAAAACTTCAAAGAACTGCTAACGAATATGAAAGAATTCTCGCAGACCCTAAAAGGTGTGGATATGAAAGGAATGCAAGATGAGCTAAAAATGCTAAGCAAAGATGTCCGCCTAACAAGCCTTAGCATAAAAAGCACCGCTGATTCTATAAAAAATAAGGTTGATAGTGGGGAGTTTGACTTTAAAGCTGTGATTGAAAGCACGGCTTCTGAGCTTGCTATCACGCAAAAAGCCTTGCGCCGCACGCTAGCGCATATTGATAATGCCTTTTTGCGCCTAGAAGAAAGCCCCTATGACTTTTTCTTTTTACAACAAGAAAGCAAATAAAGGATAAAATATGAAAAAATCTCTAATTTTTCTAGCTCTTGCGTGTTTTGCGCTAGTATTTTGCGGCTGTCTAGCCAAGAGTAAACCAGCTATCAAGCAATACTCGCTTTATACTGATAAATGCTCGCAAATACCGGTAAAAATCACAAATGTAAGTAGCTTGCCAGTGCTACAAAACCGCAATATAATCATTACTCATGGCATAAATGTAAAAACCTTAAAAGATGCCAGGTTTATCTCTTTTGGAGAGGATATGCTAGAAAGTGTGCTACTACAATATTTTGGCTGCAAGCCAAGCGATAAAAATAGCCCAAAACTAAGCGTAGAGCTAACCGAGCTTTACGCCACGCATGAATTAGCAAAAGTTGCCTTAAAAGCTAAGGTCGGCGAAAATGAAATGTATCTAAGCGCAAACTCAAAAATACAAAACAGTAGCAGCGATGCTGTGGTGCTAGGGATGAACTCAGCGCTTGAAAGTCTGCTTTTAAAGCTAGAAGAATTTATCAAAAAGAGCCAAAATGAAAAGTTATAATGAGACTTTAAATGGTTTTTTAGCTAGTGTTAGTGAACCTAGTAGCATTGAGTTTGTAGAGCTTAAAAATGCTCTTGGTAGGGTTCTAGCCTGCGACGCAAAAGCAAGCAGTGATTATCCAGCTATGCTAACAGCAGCTATGGATGGAATAGCATGTAAAAGCAGCGATATAAAAGCAGGGGCAAAACTTCGCATTATTTCATCTTTGCCAGCTGGGAGTATGCCTAGTGATGAGGTTGTCGCAAATACTTGTGTAAAGAGCTTTACAGGGGCTTTGATGAGTGAGGGTAGCGATACGCTAGTTCCGCTTGAAAATCTAGAATTTTTTACTGAAAATAACGAAAATTACGCAATTATAAAAGAATGTGTCCAAGCTGGCTTTGCTGTAAGGCAAATCGGCGAGAGCTATAAAAAGGGCGAGATTTTGCTTCGCTCTGGCTCTTTTATAGACTACGCAGCTATTGCTGTATTAGCCGAGCTTGGAATAAAGCAAATAGGCGTGTATAAAAAGCCAAAAGTAGCCCTTATCACAACTGGCTCTGAGCTAGTGGATATTGGCCTTGCTAAAAACCCTGCGCAGATATATAATAGCAATGCTTATGCCCTACATGCCTTGCTAGAAAACTGGGGCTGTGAGAGCGTAATGTATCCAAACATAAAAGATAATGAAAATGCGCTAAAAGCGTGTTTAAACAAGGCTCTTAGCGAGTGCGATTTTATCATTACAACTGGCGGGGTGAGCGTTGGTGAGTTTGATTTTATGCGTGATTTTGTGCGAAAAAGCGGCGAAATTTTAGTAGATAAATGCGCTATAAAGCCAGGCCGTCATATAAAAATCGCTAGGATTTGTGGGGAAAACTCAAAGGTTAAAAAGCTTGTTTTTGCTTTGCCTGGGTTTTCGTATTCTGCGATTACGACTGCGATTTTGTTTGTGCGGCCTTATGTTTACAGGCTTTTTGGCGCAAAAATGGACTTTGAAAAAACAGCTGTTTTAGCAGAGGACTACGAGCTAAAAAGGCAGCTAGAAAACTTTAGCGCAGCAAGTTTAAGCGTAGAAAATGGCAAGCTTTTAATCAGCACCAAAGGCAAAAAGCAAGGCTCAAGCGCAATTAGCACAAATCTACTTGATTTAGCTGTGCTACTGCGCCTTAGCTCACCTGCTAAAAAGGGCGATATTGTAAGATATATAGAAATCTAGAATTCCTAGTAGGAATTCTAGATTTTAAGGAGCAAAAATGCGTAGAAAAGATAGAGAATTAAGCAGAGACGAGGCTTTAAAAATCATTGATGAGTGCGAATATGCTGTAATTAGCTGCGTAGATAGCAAAGGCGAGATTTTTAGCCTGCCGCTCTCAATCGTGCGTGAGAATATGAGCATTTTCATACACGGAGCCACAAGCGGCGGCAAGTGTGAAAACTTTATAAACGGCAGAGTTTGTAAAATCGTAGCAGTTAGCAGCAATGCTGTCCCAAAGCTTAGCGGCGAGTTTTTTGAAAGTATAAAAGATGACCATGTTAAGCTTGGTAAATATGCCTTTACTACTGAGTATAAAAGTGCTATTGCTACTACCACTGCTCATTTGTTAAGTGATAAAGACGCAAAGCTTCACGCCCTGCGCCTACTTAGCCAAAAATACTGCGCAGCTTATATGAGTGCTTTTGATGCTGCTACGCCACCAGAGGTGATAAATCACATGAATATTTTTGAGTTTAAAATCACAGAGCTAAGCGCAAAAGCAAAGGTGATAAAACCTAGTTAATTTAATAAAAAATAGGAAAATAAAATGAACGACATAAAAATAACTCTACTAAATCACACGCCGCTGTGGGTTTGCTCAAATGCGATTCGCACTTGCTATCAAAGCTTTGAAAAAGGCGATAAAGGCGGAGAGAAAGATAAAGAACTAATAGAGCGAGTGGGAAATAAAATGCGCCACGCAAGCACGCTAGAGCATCTTTTTTATAACTTCTACATTGAAGGAATTAGCCGTGCGTGCCTGCAAGAGCTTGCTCGCCATCGCATCGCAAGCCTTAGCGTAAAAAGCACACGCTACACGCTAAAAGAGCTTAGAGCTGAGAGCCCTTTTGTCCCATTGCATGGCATCTGCGATAAAAACTCGCCTAGTGCCTCGCTTGATGAGCTATCTGCTCTATCTGCGCAAGGCACCGGCGAGCTTTTGCCACATCTACCACACACTGAGACAAAAGCAGATTTTTATGGTAGCGATTTGGCTGTTAGGGCTAAAAAGTATTTGGTATTTACAGGCGATAGTATGGTGGATGAGTTTAGCATTTTAGCACTTGAAAACCTGCGCAAAGTCCTAGCTGCTGGCATAAAAATAGACCTTGCTAAATACGCCTTGCCTGAGAGCTACAAAACAGCACTTTCTTGGAGCATAAATGCTAGAAGCTTACAAAATTTCTTGTCTTTGCGAAGCTCAGCTTCTGCTCTTTGGGAGATTAGAAATTTGGCAAATGCTTTATTTGCCGCACTGCCTGAGGAGCATAAATATCTTTTTAAAGACAGCATGGCAGAGAGCTAAAAACAGCCTAGGGAATTCTAGAATTCCCTAGCTAAAAAGCATAATTAAGAATATTTTTGTATCAATTAAATTTTAATTTAATCTAAGCTTGTAAAATGCGATAATTTTTTTTAATAGAGAATAATATGTTTTTACTAAAAATGTTAAAAAACGAAGGGCTAAAAGCCACTCCACAACGCCTATGCGTGCTAAAAAGCCTTAGTTCACACACACATCCTACTATAGATGAGCTTTATGCCACCGTGCGCAAAGAGCATCCTAGCATCTCGCTAGCCACAGTCTATAAAAACCTTGCTACTCTTGTAGATGCTAGACTCGTAGTAGAAATCGCAGTGCCAGGGCAAAAAACTCGCTATGATATCTACGAAAAAGAGCATATACATATAGTTTGTAAACACTGCGGCGCAGTAAGCGATATCTTTAAAGAAGATGCCAAAATGGACACATACCAAAGCCACATAGAAAAGCAAGTTGGCGAAGAAATCAGCTCACTAAATATCATCGCCACCATTTCAAAATGTAAAAAATGTAGCTAAGAATTCTAGAATTCTTACTATAATTCTTAGGGGATATTTTTAAGCCTAGAATTCCCTTAGAATTTTCTAGAATTCCAGCTGTTTTTAGAGGGAATTCTAGATTTTAGCCCATTTTAGTCTAGGAATTCTAGAATTCCTAATTTTAGTCCTAGAAATTCTAGAATTCCTAGGCTTTTTTAAAGCTCACGCAAAACTTAGTTTGCTCTTCGCTGCTGGTGCAATTTATACTATATCCTAGCTCGCAGCAGTAGGTTTTAACTAGACTTAGTCCCACGCCAAAGCCGCCGTTTGTGCTATCAAAGCGAGTGAATTTATCATAGATTTTACTCATTTTCTCAGGCGGTATAACCACGCCTTTTTGCGCTACATTTATGCCATTTTCATTTAGATTTATGTAGATTTTCTCGCCTTTGTTACTGTATTTTACGGCATTTGAGAGTAAATTATCTATGATTTTGCTTATGCGGTATTCATCTGTTTTTAGCACTAGATTTTGTGGTATATCTAGGCTAAACTCTAAGTTTTTCTTAGCAGCCAAAAGCTCAAAAAACCGCACCCTTTCTTTTAAAATCGCACTTACATCAAACTCGCCAAGGCTTAGTGGCACGGCTTTTAGATTTGCTGAGAGGTCGCTGTAGAGCATAGAGAGCGTGCGAGCGGCTAGACGAATGTTTTCAAGGTATTTTGGTGGATTTTTATCAAACATCTCCACGCTCATTAGTATCACGCTAAGTGGCGTGTTTATCTCATGCGTGGTATCTGTGATAAAGGTATTTAGTCCATTTATGTGGCGCAGCAGCGGCGCATAGCTCATACGCACGATGAAATACGCCA
Source organism: Campylobacter magnus (assembly GCF_028649595.1). Taxonomy (NCBI): domain Bacteria; kingdom Pseudomonadati; phylum Campylobacterota; class Epsilonproteobacteria; order Campylobacterales; family Campylobacteraceae; genus Campylobacter; species Campylobacter magnus. Next base: position 12,822 of record NZ_JAQSLK010000009.1, on the reverse strand, counting down.
CCACGCACATAGCAAGCGAGGCGCAAGCACAAAGGATAAAAAGCCAAGATTTTAAAGCCGAGAGCTCGTGAGCAAACTCATTTGAGCGCAGCAGCACACTTATACCATCTCGCCCATCAAAGTAATAAACATACCTTTCATCTGTTACAAAAAACAGCAGTCTGCGAGGCTTTGGCTCTTTTGTGGCGTTAAATTCACTTTTGAAATCAAGCTGAAAATCTCTTATAGCCCGCGCACTAAAATTCTCATCAAATTTATGCCCTGCGCGAGCAGCCTTTTTGCTTGGAGTTTGACTTTTAAAAAGCTCAAAAACATACTCAAAATCAGGCTCAAACTCACGGGCTAAAAACTTGCCTCTTTTGGCATCAAAAATCACCGTCTCATAATCTCTAAATCCGCCACGCTCGTCTAAATAGCCCTTGCGCAAAGCATGAGAAATCACGCTAGCCTCACTTCGTAAGAAAGCAATGCTAGCACTTAGTAGCTCGTCTTTTTTTTGCTGATAAAAAATACCAGCAAACACAGCTGCAAAAATCACACTGGTAATCATATAAAGTAGTAAAACTGGTAGATAGTATTTTACTTTTGGCATTTTTTGACCTTTTGTTATTTGCTTAGCAGAGCTGCAAAGCCCAAACACTGCGCGAATTCTAGAATTCTTAGGGAATTCTAGATTTTTATATTAAAATTTTAGTGAATTTATCTATTAAATTAGCAATTCTAGTATCGTGTGCTTAGTGTGGCTAAACGCCTTGGTGGCGGCGCGGGGATAGAATATAAATTCATCCTAAGCCGCCACTTAAAGGCGTTTAGTTCGCACCCAGCGGGTTGCGTAGCAAAATAAGTGTGCGAGACGAATTGCTATTTAAGCAAAATTATGCAAAAGGCACGAACTCGTATCCCACCTTTGAGTGCGAAATAATCCTTTCATTGCCTAGCAAAATGCGTAGTTTGCGGATATAAACTCTAAGACTCATCTCGCTTGGCTCATCATAGCCCCAAAGATGCGTGTAAATCTCATCTCTAGTTACGGTTTTGCCACTATTTGCTACAAAAAGTGCTAGCAAATCGCACTCTTTTTTAGTGATATCAACTGGCTCATTACCACGCAATACTCGCTTTTGCAAGGCATCAAAGCTAAGCTCGTTATTTAGCTTGATTAGCGAGCCTCCAAAAACCCTGCGCAAGACATTTTGCACACGCACAAGCAACTCACGCAGCTCAAAAGGCTTTTTAAGATAGTCATCACAACCTGAACTAAAGCCCTTTTGGACATCATCTGTGGTATTTAGAGAGGTTGTGAAAATACAAGGCGTTTTTATCCCGCTCTCTCTTAGTTCGCGCAAAAGCTCAAAGCCGTTGCCGCCGATGATTTTTACATCAAAAATAAAAAGGTCAAAGCCCTTTGAAGCAAGCCCTACTGCCTCATCATAGCTAGCACAGCTCGTTACTTTATAGCCCTCACCTTCTAAAAAATCACACATCATTTCATTTAATGCTGGCTCGTCTTCAAGAATAAGAATTCTATTCATTTTTACTCCTTTAATTTTATTTGTGAATTTTAACTATAATATTGTTAATTATTTGTAAATTTATCAATATTTTTTGTAGATTTAGTTTTTTGGGGGTTATGGGGGTATTTTTTACCTTGGGAATTCTAGAATTCTTAAACTAGAATTCTTAAACTAGAATTCCATAAACTAGAATTCTTAAACTAGAATTCTTAAACTAGAATTCACTTTGAAATTCGCTAAGGAATTCTAGTTTTTGCGCAGTCTATTTTGGCAAAGAAATTGTAAAAATTTTTGGCTCTTTTTGCAGTGCTAGAGAACCTTTATGAGCGTTAATTATCTCAATACTTAGCGCAAGTCCTAGTCCATTGCCTTTAAGTTTTGTGGTCTTAAATGGCTCGTAAATTACCTTTGGATCAATCCCTACGCCACTATCGCTGATCTCAAAGTCGTGACTAGCCCCATCAAAACTATGTTTTATGCTAATCTCTCCGCTCTCATCATCACTGCTTTCAATAGCATCAATTGCGTTAAATATAAAATTGCTAAAAACAAGGTCTAAAAGATCAAAATCAGCGCAAATTTCCCCATCAAAACCGCTAAAATTAAACTCAATTTCTTTGCTATAATCATAGCTTTTTATAGCGTTTTGGCAGGCTGCTTTTAGCTCGCTTAGAGCGAAGTTTTGTGGCGTGATTCTAACGCCTTTTGTAAAAAGCAAAGTAGCTTTTATGATCCGCTCCACGCGACTTAGTGAGCGCTGGATTTCTTCTATTAAGGGGCGGTTTTTAGCATCGCTGCGCTTTAATAGAGTGCTTGTTAGTAGGGCTACTGCGCCTATTGGATTTCTTATCTCGTGGCTTAGGTGCGCAGCCACTGCCCCCATTGATACTAGTCTTGCGCTACGCTTTTCTGCGCTTATATCAGTGGCTAAAATTACGCTGTGCTCGCCGCTTTTGGTGATTTTTACAGCATAGACGCTAGCGTTTTGCTCTATTTCTTGGCTTTTTAGCCCCAGATTTATACAGCTAAAAACAGCACCCAGTGAGCTTGCTAGCGTGTTTTGGATCACTATATTTCCGCTTTTATCCACCACCCACAGCGCAGCACCAAGACTTTCTACGATCTCTTTAACAAACTTTTGCATATTTTCATAGCTAGCGCTTAGGCTTTTGTATTCTCTTTCTACCTTGTAAGTTTGTTCTATCAGGCTCTCAAGCGTGTTTTTAATATCATTACTCATAAAATATCCTTAAAATCATTTAGCTCAAAAAGTAGCAAATTTGGGCTTTTTTTGGCTAGATTTATTAGCTCGCCTGAAAAGCCACTTTTGCTAAAAAGTGCGTAAAAATCAGGCTTAATTCCTACTTTTTCGCACTTTGCTACTAGCTCGTTTAAAAGCTTTTTGCTAACTATATGCTCTTTGTATTTTACCTCAGCAGCAAGGCAAAAAGAACCGCTCTGCACTAGTATATCAATCTCGCAGTCTTTATCCCAGTAGCTAGAAATGCTGGGTCTCATCACGCCTAGCTTGTGGCTTAAAAAATCAGCGCAAACTAGCTCAAAAGGCAGACAAAAAAAGCGCTCAAGCTTAAGGCTAGACAAAAACTGCTCTTTATCCTTATTGCTAAACTCGCTGATTTGCTCTATTTTTGGGGCGATAAAGGCAAAATAAAAGCGGTAAAAGTTCTTGCTAAAATGTGCTTTATCGCTGATTAAATGCCTTCTAATCTCACGTCTAAGCTTTTCTCCAAAAAGCGGTGTGGGCTTTGTTTCAAGCGATTTTTCTACCTTTATAATACCAGCGCTTTTTAGCTCGTTAAAGGCCCTGCGAAAGCGTGGATCTTTTAGCCCTTTTAGCGACCTGCTGCTAAGTGCTAGCCTCTGCGCTAGTTTATTAGCATCCTTGCTAAGGTTAGCAAAAAGAGCTTTAAGCTCAGTTATTTTGCCCAAAATTTCATAGTTTATCGCCTCTTTTAGATCGCTGTAATGCGTGCTAAAATCAAGCCCTTCAAAGACAAAATAAAACTCCAAAGCCCGCTCTAAACTAAGATAAGAAAAGCGTGATAGTTCTTTGATTTTTCTCTCCTTTTGCTCTTAGGAATTCTAGAATTCTTAGAATTTGTTTTAGGGAATTCTAGATTTTGTTCTAGGGAATTCTAGAATTCCCTACTATGTCACCCCCAGCCTACCTTGTCATCCTCGGGCTTGACCCGAGGATCTCTAGGGAATTTTAGAATTCTCTAGTACTGAGATCCCTCGATCAAGTCGGGGGATGACACAAGGCTTGGGAATTCTAGAATTCTAGATTTTGCTAAGGAATTCTAGAATTCTAGATTTTGCTCTTAGGAATTCTAGAATTCCCTAGCAAAATTCCGTCTAAAATTCCCTAGCAAACTGCTGTTTTAAAAACTTCTTAAACTCTTCTAGGCGCAAATCACGCTTTGCTCCTTGCCTTTGCTTTTTGCCCCACAAACTCTCTGGAAAGTAGCTATCATCCTTAAATCTAGCCTGGATATGAATATGCACCTGTGGCACATAGTTTGCAAAGCTCGCCCAGTTAATCTTATCAGGCTTGTAAAATTCCCTTAATGCCCTCTCGCAAAGCAAAGATGCTTTAAAAATCGCCTCTTGCTCAAAGTCCTCTAAATCGCTTATTTCAGTGCATTTGCGCTTAGCAAAGAGCTTTATCCACGGCACTTCGCTACTCTCAAACTCTGCGTAAAATATCTCATTTTCAAATATCATTTCACCCCTTTTGCGCCACTAAAAAAGTGTAATTATAGCTTAGTTCATAAAGCCCATTAAAATGCGCCTCAAGCCCTGCAAGACTAGCTTTATTTAGCACAAAACTGCCTTTTATATTATTTACGCCAGTTTCTTTTAGACTGACAAGCAGCTCTTTTAGCGAGCTAAACTGGCTTGTATAGCTAGAAGTTCGCATAGCTAGCACATCAAAATACTTGCTAAAAATATGCTCTATCTGCTCTGGGGCTAGGTAGTTTAGCCCTTGCTTTGTATATGAGCTAAGTTCATTTAGTGAACCCTCGCTAAGCATGGCAAAAGCGCAAATTCCGCCTTTTTTTAAAGCCTGCTGTATGCGAAAAGCTAGCACTTCAAGGGGGTTGGTCCACTGAAAAACCGAGCTAGATACGACAAGATCAAGCCCCTTTGGCATTTCTATCTGGCAAATATCGCCGATTTGTGAATGAAATCCGTTCATTATCTGGCTTTCATAAAGGTCATTTAGGCTAAGGTGCTCTATCTCAAGCCTTTCAAGCAGCACCTTTGTAAGCAGTCCAGAACCACAGCCTATTTCATATACTAAGCCAAACTCGCCCCTAAAAGTTTCAATTAAGCTTACTAGGCTTTTTGCTGCCCAGTTTTGTGCTTGTGCGAACTCATCGTAGTTTCTAGCATTTTCAAATCTCAAAAATCTGCTCCCAAGTTTTGTAATAAAACAGCCCAAAATGTGGGGCGTTAATACTCTCTAAGTTTTTAAACTCATTTTCAGCTAAAATAGCCCCGTTAGCAAAGACTTTATCTTTTTTTGAGAGTATCATTTTATCCCAAATTCTAGGACTCCCTAGTTTTTTTTCACTAGAAAAATAAGAATAAAGCCTTTCTAGCTCAGCCTTTGCTTTAGCATTAAAAGCAAAGTTTACCTTTTTTAACTCGCCCAAAAAACACAGCCTTTTAAAGCCCTCAAAATCAAAGCTATCAATGCTAGCTTTAAAATCACTGCTAGAAATTCCCTTTTGTGCGTCTATACCAGCATTTGAGCCGTTCATCGCCACAGATTTTTTAAAGCTAAAATCAGCACAAAAACGATTTGCCACCGCCACGCCCATAGAAAAGGCAAAAAGATAATTTTGCTCTCCAAGTAGCTTTGAGAACTCTAATTTATCAAAGCTAAGCTCGCTATACTCATAAACCACGCCTAGACCATACTCGCCAAGCTCTAAATGCGCTAGGCTTTTTGGCAAAAAAGAATATCCCAAAAAGGCAATTATCATTTTTGGCGATTTTTTGATAAGCTCATATTTCATTTAAAATCTCTTTAAGTTTAACCAATTTGCAAGTTTCTATATCAGCACGCAGACTTATGCGAAGTCGTGGTTCTTTTACTGTTGGCGGCCGCAGAGCTGGGATGAAATATCCACATTCTAATAGCCTTTTGCTAAGATTTAGCGCAATAGCAGAACTCTTACAAATAAAAGGCGCAATCTGTGAGCGCGAAAGAGCTAGGAATTCTATATTTTTACGCAGATTTTCACGCCTAGAGCTAAAATCGGTATTTAGCACGAAGTTTGCCCACGCAGCATTTACAGGGGCTATTGCTGTGCTGTAAATCAAAGCCCTTGCTTTGTTGATTAAAAAATCTCTTGTCATCTCATCTGCTAAAAGCACAGCCCCATATCCGCCGACTGCCTTGCTAAGAGTAAAGAGCATAAAATCCGCTCTAACGCCACTAGCCTCGCACTCTCCAAGCTCATTTAGAGCAAAAAAGCTATGCGCCTCATCTACATAAAGCAAAGCTCCAAAACTATCGCAAAGCTTTCTAAACTGGATTAAAGGCGCATAATCTCCATCCATGCTATAAAGGCTCTCACAAAGCACGATGATTTGTTTATATTTATCTTTATTTTGCTCCAAAAGCCTTGCTAGATCATTTGCGTCATTGTGCTTAAAGCGTTTAAAGTTTGCGCTTTTTAACGCATCTATCATAGAAGCATGGACTAGCTTATCAGCTAAAAATAAAGTATCAGCGCCCCCAAAACACGAAATAAAAGTAAAATTTGCCGAGTAACCGGAGTTAAAAATAAGAGCTTTTTTGTTAGCAAACCTTTCATTAAACCAGCTCTCCAAGCTCTCGTACTCATCGCCTGCGCTATAAATCAGCCTGCTAGCCCCTGCGCCAAAAAAGATATTTTTATAAGCGATTTGCTCTAAAAAGCTTTGCCTAAGGCTTTCATCACTAGCAATGCCAAGGTAGTCATTACTGGCTAAATTTACTGCTTTTTTACCTTCTATTTCAATATTTGCGCCATTTATGCGTGCTGTTTTTAGGCTTCTGTGGTTATTATTTTCTTTGATTGTTTTAAGCTCTTTTAAAATATCCATAAAATTTGCTTTGTTTTTAAATACTTTTTATAAAAATTTTGTCTGTATTTTAGCAAAAAATGTAGCAATTTTTAGCTAAAATACGATAAAAAAAGCCTAAAAATGGATAAAGAAGCAAGGATAATTTCACATTTTGCTCACGCACTAAACGGCGATGATGGCGCACTTTTGGGGGATTTTGTTTATAGCAAAGACCTTTTTATAGAAAATGTCCACTTTAAGCGTGAGTGGCTAAATATGGAGCAAATCGGCGCAAAAGCCGTGCTAGTAAATCTAAGCGATGCTATTGCTATGAATGCTACGCCGCTTTTTGCCCTTTTGGGACTTGCTCTGCCAAAAGAGCTAGAAAATGATGAAATAAACGCACTTTGTGCTGGAATTTTAAGCACTTGCGCTAAGCATGGAGTAAGCATAATAGGCGGCGATACTACAAGTGCGGATAAAATCATAATTAGCCTTACAATCATATCAAAGGCAAATAAAAAAACTCTTTTTCGCAAAAAGGCTAAAAATGGCGATTTTATTGCTTTTACAGGCTCTTTGGGGCTGTCTTTAAAAGGGCTAAAAATTCTACAAAACGGCGGTAAAATTGCTAGGAATTCTAGATTTATAAAGCCAAGTTTAAGAATAGAGTTTATGAAAAAATCAGCCAAAATTCTAAAAAGCACGATGGATATCAGCGATGGACTAGCAAATGATTTGCCAAAGTTTTTGGGCAAAAAGGGCGCAAAAATAAGCGCAAAACTTAGCAAAAGCCAGTGGCTAAGTGGTGAAGAATACGAGCTTTTAGTAGCTTTTAGCCCCAAAAATAAAGCAAGAGTGCAAGGTTTTGCAAAGCAAACTCGCACAAAACTAACTATAATAGGACAAGTAAAAAATGGATATCTTAAAATACCAAAATACAGAGCTTTCAAGCACTTTTAAACCCCTTAGTATAAGCACGCACTCGGGCATAAACGCGCATTTTAGCAAAAATGCTGATGACTTTGTCGTGCGAGAACTGCCGCTTTATGCCCCAAGCAAAAATGGTGAACACATGATGATACATGTCCAAAAAAAAGGTCTTAGCACTAAAGAAATGCTTAGTGCTTTTAGCGCATTTACTGGCGCAAAAATGCGTGATATAGGATACGCAGGACTAAAAGACAAAGAGGGCTTAACAAGCCAATATATCACAATTCCAGCGAAGTTTTGCGGCAAACTAAGCACTTTTAGCCACCAAAATATCAAAATTTTAAGTAGCGAACTTCACGCAAATAAGCTTAGAGTGGGGCATTTAAGGGGCAATGCTTTTTTTATCCGCCTTAAAAAAGTAAGCAAAACCGATGCCTTAAAACTAGAACAGGCCCTTGCTAACACGCTAAAAAACGGAGTGCCAAATTATTTTGGCTACCAAAGATTTGGCAAGTTTAAAGATAATGCAAAAAGCGGCTTTCAGCTTTTAAGCGCTTTAAAAGAGGGCAAAAAATCACGCTTTAATCCAAAAATGAGTAATTTTTTAATCTCAGCCTTTCAAAGTGAGCTTTTTAATCGCTGGCTTAGCCTTAGAGTAGAGCTTAGCCACTACTGTGCTAGCTTTAGCGCAAGCGAGCTAAGAGATATTTTTGCTAGTTTTGGGCTAAATGAAAGTGCCCAGTTTTTTAAAGAACTCAAGTCGCAAGAGCAGTTTTTTAAGCTTTTTAAAGGTGACGCGCTGGGGCATTACCCAAGAGGCGCTGTCTTTGGCTGTGATGAGCTAGAAGCTGAGCTAAAAGCTTTTTGTGAGCATAAAAAGACAGCTGTGGGTCCACTTTTTGGCAAAAAGATGTTTGGGGCTTTTGGCATGGCTGGGGCTATAGAAAACATTATCATTTCGCCTTTTAGCGACACCTTAGGGCTGATGAATGGCTCTAGGCGTCCTGCTATTATCTGGGCGGATAATCTTAGCTATAAATACGACGAGCAAAATGCACATTTTAGCCTAAGTTTTGAGCTAATTAAAGGTGCGTATGCCACAAACTTTTTGCGTGAAGTGCTAGGACGAGATGATATATTTAACTTTTTTGAAGAGGATTAAAAATGAACTTAAAACAACTTTTAGATAACGAATACAAAGCTTTCTCAAATGAGCAGGGCTTAAACTTGGCTGCTGATCCGCTTCAAATTGCACGCACTCTAAAAAATCCAGCCCTTATGCTAGCCTGCGCTTTGTTTAGTTATGGCAATGCTAAGGCTATTGTGAAGTTTTTGTCCTCTTTAAATTTTGATAATCTTAGCGCAAATAAAGGCAAAATTTACAGATTTCAAAACAGCAGCGACTGCGATGAAATCTTTAAGATAATTTTAAAACTAAGCGAGGTAGACATTGAAGATATTATCATAAATGGCGCAAAACAAGGCAAGGAATTCTACATAGAAAATGGCATAAATGCGCTGATTAAAAAGATTTACGAGCTTAGTAGCTACCGCTCGGCTGGGCTTGAGTTTTACTTTGGTAAGAGCTTTGAGAAAAGCCCAAAAAGTCCGCTAAAACGCTACAATATGTGGCTTAGGTGGCTTGTGCGAACTAGCGATATTGATCTTGGGCTTTTTAGGCGCATTAGTCCAAGGGAGCTTATTTTGCCGCTTGATACGCACACGCACAAGGTCTCGCTTGCCCTTGGGCTTTGTAAGCGCTCTCAATACGACTTTAAAGCCGCCAAAGAAATCACAGAGCGTTTAAAAGAGTTTGATAGCGATGATCCTATAAAATACGATTTTGCCCTTTACCGCCTAGGTCAAAGTGGCAAGATAAAAGAACTTTTGAAAAAATAAGCCAAAAAATCTAGAAATTCTAGAATTCCTTAGTAAATTTTAGAATTTTATGCTAGAATTACAGCCTTTTGTAGTGAAGAAAAATGAGCTTAAAGATAGTTTTTGATGACTCTCGCACGGTTTGCTATGATAATGGCGAGTTTGTAGAGTGTGCTTGTTATATGCTGCAAAAGTGATGAGAAATGATAGTTACGCAGACTTGCTCTAGTGGTTTTAAAAAATTCTTGCTTTAATTTAGTATTGATTTTTTAAAAAACTTTGTTAAAATGCGCCAAAATCACTCTAAATCAAGCAATAAAGGTATTTAGCCAAAAATGGACTCTGCTGTTTTTAATAATATAAAAAAATACATCACAGAAAATAGAATAGTAAATGCGCAGGTTTTTTGGCTAAAAATCAAGCTTGATAGGCAATACGAGTTTGAACAATACATCCTAAAAAATCCAAAAAACAAAAAGCAAGTAGAAGACTTTATCCGCAAGCAAAGAAAAGAGATATAAAAAAATTAACTACTAATAAATCTAGAACTAAAATCTAGAATTTAGAACTAAAATCTAGAATTCCTAGCAAAATCAGCAAAAATTTTTATCATAAAATGCTAAAATACGCTTTTAAAAATCTAGAATTCCCTAGAATTCCCTAGAAAATTCTAGAATTCCGTAGAATTCCCAAATAAGGTAAAAAATGATAAAAGATATTTTTAGAGAGTATGATATCAGGGGGCTTGTGGGCAAAGAGCTAAATGATGCGAGCGTAAAGGCTATCGGCAAAGCGCTTGGTGAGCAGATAAAAAAGCGTGGCGCAAAGCGTGTTAGCGTGGGCTATGATGCGCGCACTCACGCACCCATGCTTTTTAGCGCGCTAGTCTCAGGGCTAAATGCGCAGGGCTTGGAGCTTTTTGACATAGGGCTTGCGCCTACGCCGGTGGGGTATTTTAGCGTTTTTAGTGGCGAGTTTGATGCAAATGTAATGATCACAGGCTCTCACAACCCAAAAGAATACAACGGCTTTAAAATCACAATAGGCACAGATAGCTTTTTTGGCAAGGACTTAGAAGCACTTGGCACAGTAGTGGAGAGCATGCTAAAAGCAGATCCAAGCTCTGCTAATATTCCAACCGACAAAAGAGCCCAGAAATTTGATATTTTAAGCAAATACGAAGATTTTTATACCAAAAACTTCTCTCATCTAAAAGGCTTTGCGCTGCCTTTTGTGTGTGATTTTGGCAACGGTGCAGCTGGCGTGGCAGCAAGCCGCATCATAAAAGCACTAAATCTTAATGCAAAAATGCTCTACGCAGAACCTGATGGCAACTTTCCAAACCACCACCCTGACCCTAGCATAGAGGCAAATCTAGCTGATCTAAAAGCTGAGTTAAAAGCAAGTGGCGCAAAAATCGGCTTTGGCTTTGATGGTGATGGCGACCGTATCGCCGTGCTGTGCGGCGAGCGCTCTATCAAAGGCGACGAGCTAGCCTATCTGTATGCTCTAAATATGAAAAATCCACGCGTGCTTGGCGAGGTAAAATGCAGCCAAAACATGTATGATGAGATAAACAAGCTTGGCTCAGCCTTTATGGGCAAAACCGGTCATAGTAACATAAAAAAGGCGATGAAAGAGCTAAATATTGACATGGCAGCTGAGGTGAGCGGGCATATTTTCTTTAAAGAGCGATATTTTGGCTTTGATGATGCGCTATATGCGATGGTGCGGGCATTAGAGCTGCTTTATAAGGGCATTGATTTTGAGAGCGAGCTTGATAAACTGCCGAAGCTTTACTCAACCGATGAGATAAAAGTAGAAGCCACTGAAAGCACGAAATTTGCGGTAATTGAGCGAATTAAAGCTGAGCTTAAAAATGCTGATTTGCCTGAAATTTTAGACATTGTAGATATTGATGGGCTTAGAGTGCGCTTTGAGGCTGGCTGGGCGCTAGTGCGAGCGAGCAATACCACGCCTGTTTTGGTAACTCGCTTTGAGGCTAGCTCAAAGCGTGATTTGGCTGACATACAAGAGCGTTTTAGCAAACTAATTTACAAAGTAAAAGCGGAGTTTTAAAATGAAAGCACTTTGTGTAATCAGCGGTGGCATGGATAGCGCAGTCGCTGCGGCTATTGCTAGGCGTGAGGGATATGAGATTTTGGGCTTACATTTTGACTATAAGCAGCGCACGCAGAGCCGTGAGAGGCAGTGTTTTTACGATATTTGTAGCGACCTTGGGGCAAAAAGCTTTGTTTTTGATGCTAGTTTTATTGCTGGCATCGGCGGTTCTGCGCTAACTGATCTTAGCCTTGAGGTGCCAAAAAACCGCAAAGAGCTATTTGAAGGGGCAAAAAAGAGTGAGCCGCCAATCACCTATGTGCCCTTTCGCAATGGCATTTTTCTTAGCATTGCTGTGGCTCTAGCTCAAAAAGAGGGCTGCGAGGCTGTATTTTTGGGGCTTGTAGAAGAAGACGGCTCTGGCTATCCTGATTGTTCGGCTGATTTTTTAGCCAAGATGACAGCCGCTATCCAAAGCGGCACGGGCACAAAAATTAAACTGCTCGCCCCGCTAATTGCCAAAAATAAAGGCCAAATTGTAAAAATCGGCACAGAACTTGGCGTGGATTTTAGCCACACTTACAGCTGCTATGAAAGCGATAGCAAGCCTTGCGGAGCTTGTGATAGCTGTAAGCTAAGGGCTAGAGGCTTTGAGGCAGCTGGCATAAAAGATCCAGTCTCATAAGCTAAGAAAAATCTAAAATTCCTAGGCTTTTTTGCGTAGGAATTCTAGAATTTGCCTTAGGAATTTTAGAATTTGCATTTGGAATTCTAGAATTTCTAATGGATTTGCAATTCTAGATTGCCAGCAAAAAGCCGCCACCTAGATGAAATAAACATCGCTAAAATCAAAAAACTAATCAAAGCCAAGCTAGAAGAGGGCTAAACACCCCTAAAAATTCTAGGGAATTTTAGAATTCCCTGTGTCATCAAATCGCCGTCATTGCGAGGGAGCAAAGCAGAGGGAGCAATCTCTATAAAAATTCTTGGCTTGACCGCCTTGCGTCATCCTCGGGCTTGACCCGAGGATCTCATCACAAAGAATTCCAAAATTCCCTATAGAGATCCTCGGGTCAAGCCCGAGGATGACAGGGAATTTTAGATTTTAGCGGGGTTTTAGGGGCGGCAGCCCCTAAGGGTTTAGGGCGTAGCCCTTATGAAATTTGCGAGCTAGGCTAGATTTATCTAGCCTAAAAGCGAGCAAAAATCTAGAATTCCTAGAATAAATTTAGAATTCCCAAACTAGAATTCCCAAACTAGAATTCCCAAACTAGAATTCCCAAACTAGAATTCCCAAACTAGAATTCCCAAACTAGAATTCCCAAACTAGAATTCCCAAACTAGAATTCCCAAA
>NZ_JAQSLK010000008.1 GCF_028649595.1 Campylobacter magnus | reverse complement strand
TTTTTTATTTACAAAAAACGGCGAAAACACGCCAAAAATCGTTTTGTATAAGTATAATTTATCTTTGTATATAATGTCAATAAAATTTGCCAAAAAGGAATTCTAGATTTAGGAATTCTAGATTTAAGCTAAAGAATTCTAGAATTCCTTTATTAAATTTCGTATAATTATAAAATTTAAAAAATTAGTAAGTATCAAATAAAAATTACACCAGAACGAGGGCTTTTGTATCTTAGTAATAAAGCATGATGTAGCCATCTTTGATACCCCTCCTAGCCTTATCGTTAAATGAGCCATTGTTGTAAAAGTTATTTGTTTTCATTGTTTTCTCCTTTTTGTTGTTTAAATTTTAGATTTTCAAGTTGCTTGTAAATATCTTTGCGATCTACATATTTACTTCTATCATTAGATCTTTCTACTACTAAATTTTCAAGATACATCATTAAAAAAGTTTTTCCATAATAAGGACCATATAACTTTGCTATCATAACTTCTTTTCCATTTCTGTTTTCATCCACATAGTGCTTAAATTGATGTGGCATAGGCAACAAAGGACATTTATAAAAATAATCTACGCAATCATTATATGGCTCTGCGTAACCTACGCTAAATCTTTTATAATCAACAGGCAAAGTATAATTATCATCTACAATTTCTATATCATACATATATCTAGCAGTGCTATGCTTTGTAAGGTTATTAAAAATTACCTGTTGTGGCACCTCCATTTCCCAAATGATAAAAAGCGTAGCAATAGAGCCAAAAATTAAAAGCTTTTTAGCCTTAGTTTCGTTAATATATCTTAGCCGTGAGCGAAAAATAAGCAAATAAATAGGAGTACCTATAATAAAACCTCCCAAATAAAAAGCATAAATTATTTCAGGAATGAAGTCGCCATCAGCATAAAACGCGCTAGCCCCCACCACAACAGCGATAAGCAAACCAAAAGCCTCGCAGCCCCTTAGCCTCAAAGCTCCATAAATCGCCAAAGACCACACAGCAGGCAATAAAACAACAAAAATCAAAATAAAAAACGGCGATAAAAGCAAAAATATCACAATTTTCTCCCTTTTATTTAAAAGTCTTCTCTATCAGCTTTTTATGACTTTTTTAAATTCTAGAATTTAGTCCTCGCAGTCATTGGGGGGCTAAATTATTTTTTATCTTAACAAAATGAGCTTAAAAAATATCTAAGCTTTACTTTTCGCCAAATTAAAAATGAAAAAGCCCTGAGCGCTAATCAAAATGAACTAAATAGTTATTTTAATAAATCTTTAAAGCTTTTAGAAAATTTTACAATTTGCTAGTAAAATGAGCATTGTGGGGAATTTGATTTTGCGATTGAAGAAAATAATTTATTCAATCCATTATTTACTAGAAATTTTGGCGATAAAATGATATGTAGCGATAGCAAAAGTGGCTCTTTTATTAGCGATACAAAAATCATGATTTTGCCAAATGATATAAATGAGTTTTTTAAAAAAGCTATGAGATCTGGCAGACCTTTGATGGGAGAAGAGCTCATTAAAGCAAGCGTAGATGTTGATCTAAGCCCTTATTTTGAAAAAAATAGACCTTATGAATTCGAAAAATACAACAAAATTTTAAAAGAATGTGGCATAAATGGTATAAGAAAAACTAGATTAAATAATTTAATTATCAAAAATAGTGGTGGTAAAAAAGCTATTTTTCAAAGTAAAGAAAATAGCGATGAAAATAAAGAGCTTTTTGGTGGGCTTTTGGGTGTTCATTACTGGCAAAATGGTGATAATTACGAATACTGTGTAGGCATAGGACTTGGAAATGTAGGGCAAATCAATGGCTATAAAATAGAAAAGTCGCCAAACATAAAGCGAATAGAGCCGGTTAAAACAACAAACGATATGCTGGGTGAAACCCTTGCCTTGTTAGCAGTAGGTTTAGTTCGCCTAAATGCTATAAGCGTATATCCTTTTGCATTTAAATATTTAAGAGAATTTCTTAAAATGGAAGGCTATGAGGCGTGATTTTTTCTTAGGCGTAATTTTTTCTTATAGAAAAGTTTTGAAAAACTTACTATAAGAATGGCAGCTTATTTAGTGCTTAGCATTTTTTTAAGTAGCATTTTGCCAAGTTCTACGCCTGGCTGGTCGTAGGTATTGACCCCAAGCATCACACCACAAGCTGAGGTTAAAAGCTCGTAGTAGTAAATAAGCGCACCTGCGTGCCACTCATCAAGCCTGCTAAGTGTAATCTCATCCACGCTGATATTTTCGCTTTTTAGGGCTTGGAGTGTGGCTGTGCTTTGCGAGTTTTGGATAAATGAAACGCTAAGATTATTTGCAAAATCGCAACTATTTAGGAATTCTAGTTTTATATCAGGCACGGTTATTTCATTTTTTGCAGCAACTTTTAGAAAGGTTACGCTCTTATCTTTTGGCCCATCCATTATAAGCTGTAAAAACGAGTGCTGATCAGCTGAGCCTACAAGCCCCACAGGCGTAAGTCCCATGCGCTTATACCCACGCCTTTTGCCAAGGCTCTCAGCCCAAAGCTGAATATACCACTCATTAAAGGCTTTTAAGCGGCTATCGTAGCTAAAAAGCACATTTATTTTAGCATTTGGATGTGTGGCGTAGTGATGGGCTTTTTGTAGGATTAGTGGGTCATTTTGCCCTAAAAATCGCTCTTTCATAGCCTTTGCGCCTTCTAAAATCGCCTTTATATCAGCCCCAGCCAAAGCAAGTGGCACAAGCCCACAGTTACTTAGCACACTAAATCTGCCGCCTACATTTTTTGGGATAAAAAATAGCTCGCCACCTACGCTTTTTGCGTAATTCTCAAGCGGCGAGCCCTCATCTGTGATAAAAATAAAAGAGCTAAAATCTTTTGGCTTAAAGTGCGCTAAAAGCACCTTATAAATGCTAATAGTCTCAATTGTAGTGCCTGATTTGCTTGAAATTATAAAAACGCTGTTTTCTAGGCTGATTTTAGCCAAAGCCCCTTTTATCACGCTCTCATCAAGATTATCAATGAAAATTATTTCAAGTCCTAGCATACTAGATATCGCCTTTGCGCCAAGGCTAGATCCGCCAACGCCGATTAGCACGACATTTTGCTTAGTTTTATACTTATTTTTTATACGCTCTAAGCTCTCATGCTTGCCAATATCAGGCAGACCATAATATCCAATATCCCCTAGCTCATCGCTCATGCGTCTTGCGTATGCGCTGATTTGCTCACTCTTTGCTATCTCAAAGTGCAGTGTATTTTCTAGCATTTTTTCTCTAAATTATAAAAATAGTTTGTAGCCTCTACAAAGCCAGCCACCGAGCCACAATCAAAGCGTTTGCCTTTGAATTTATATGCCAAAACCATACCGTTTTGCGCTTGTTTTAGCAAGGCGTCTGTGATTTGTATTTCGCCGTTTTTGCCTGGTGCTGTGGTGCTAAGCACCTCAAAGATATCAGGCGTTAGTATATAGCGGCCAATTATTGCTAGATTTGTAGGAGCCTTGGCAGGCTCTGGCTTTTCTATCATATCGCTAATCATCACTAGATCGCCATCGATGCCCTTGCCAGCTACTACACCGTAGTTTTGGATGCTCTCATCATTTACCTCCATGACAGCTACCACGCTGCAGCGGTATTTTTCGTATATTGCGCTCATTTGGCTCATTACGCCAGCCCCGTCTTCGTTTATACACAAATCATCAGCTAGTATCACGCCAAAGGCCTCATCACCTACTAGATTTTTGCCACTATAAATCGCATGCCCAAGACCCTTCATCTCATTTTGGCGAGTAAAACTAAAGCTGCACGCACTCATAAGCTCTCTAATCTCAGTTAGCAAATACTCTTTTTTGCTGCCTGCTATTTGGTGTTCTAGCTCGTAGCTGATGTCAAAGTAGTCCTCTAAAGCGCGCTTTCCACGACCTGTAACAAACGCCATATTTCGCATGCCAGCCTCTAGGGCTTCATCTACGCCGTAGTGGATGAGTGGTTTTGTTAAAATCGGCAGCATTTCTTTTGGCAAAGACTTTGTAGCAGGCAAAAAACGAGTGCCATAGCCTGCTGCTGGAAATAGACAAGTATTTAGCATAATAAACCTTCTATATAAAATTTTTAGGAATTCTAGAATTCCTAATCTAGAATTCCTAAAAATTCTAGCTTAGTTTTTTATCGGCTGGCTCAGTTCGTGGGTTCTTTTTTGAAATTTTGACTTGGACAGCCCAGCACCTTACAAGCGAGCTTTTACACCGTTTTTCTGCGCAAGCCGCTTTTTACTCGTTAGCGGCTTGCTTGAAAAATCGGCGCAAAACTCGCTTGAACGCTACCGCTACGGCGCCCCACGGCTAGTCCTGCGCCAAAATTTCAAAAAATCACCTCACGACCTTGGAGCCTAGTTTTTACCGCCGCTACCGCGAATTCTAGAATTCGCCAGGAATTCTAGAATTCCCTAAACTTGAATTCCTAAGATAAATTCTAAAATTCCCTAAAGAGAATTCCCTAATCTAGAATTCCCTAAACTAAAATTCCGTATAGAGATCCTCGGGTCAAGACCGAGGATGACATAGTAGCGAATTCTAGAATTCCCAGGAATTCTAGAATTCCTAAACTAGAATTCCTAACTAGAATTCTAGAATTCCCAAGAATTCTAGAATTTTAGATTAAAATGATTTTTTTGGGTCTGCTGCGCTGTTTTCACTTAGCCACAGCAGGCGTTTGCCACCTAGCAAGTGAAAATGCAAATGCGGCACCTCTTGCCCACCATTTTCACCGCAGTTTGTAATAAGGCGATACCCAGCTTTTTCAACGCCAGTTGCTACGGCTACTTCTTGGGCAAACTTTACTATGCCACTAGCTGTAGCACTATCAAGAGCGTTGAAGTTTTCAATATGCTTTTTTGGTATGATTAGCACATGCACAGGGGCTTTTGGTGCTATATCGTGAAAGGCTAGAAATTCATCATTTTCTAGCACTTTATTGCTAGGAATTTGCCCAGCAGTGATTTTACAAAAAACACAATCCATTTTTCATCCTTTTAGAAATTTCGCGGCAATTATAGCCAAATTTTATTTGAATTTTTAAGTTTTTTGGCTAAAATTGCGCTCAAAATTTTTAAAAGGTCAAAAATTGGAAGCGCAACAATTGCAAAAATTTATAGATGAAATTTCGCAAGCAAAAAGCTTAGCTGAGCTTGAGAGCGCAAGGCTTGCACTGCTTGGCAAAAAGGGCGTTATCACAGAGGGCTTTTCTAAGCTAAAAGAGCTAAGTGGTGATGAGAAAAAGGCTTTGGCTGAGAGCTTAAATAAAGCAAGAGACGAGGCAAACGAGCTTATTGCTAGCAAAAAAGCCGAGCTTGAAGAAAAAGAAGCAAACGAAGCCTTAATAAAAGATGGCGTGGATGTTAGTTTGTTTAACGAGCCTAGTTTGCGTGGTGCTATGCATCCAGTGATGGCTACGATGGATAAGATAATTGATTATTTCGTAGCGCAAAACTTCAGCGTGGAAACTGGACCTCTTATAGAAGATGATTTTCACAACTTTGAAGCACTAAACCTGCCAAAATACCACCCAGCGCGCGAT
Organism: Campylobacter magnus; assembly: GCF_028649595.1. Lineage (NCBI taxonomy): Bacteria > Pseudomonadati > Campylobacterota > Epsilonproteobacteria > Campylobacterales > Campylobacteraceae > Campylobacter > Campylobacter magnus. The sequence continues at coordinate 47,329 of NZ_JAQSLK010000008.1, read as the reverse complement.
ATGCAAGATACTTTTTATCTGCGTGATTTTCGCTTGCTTCGCACACACACAAGTCCTGTTCAAATCCGCACCATGCAAGCAAAAAAACCGCCTATTCGTATGATTGCCCCTGGGGCTGTTTTTAGGCGAGATTTAGACCTTACGCATACGCCGATGTTTCATCAAATAGAAGGTCTAGTGGTTGAAGAAGGCGATAAAATCAGCTTTGCAAACCTAAAAGATATTTTACAAAACTTCTTAGTTTATATGTTTGGCGATGTAAAAGTGCGCTTTCGCCCAAGCTTTTTTCCTTTTACAGAACCAAGCACCGAGGTTGATATCAGCTGTATTTTTTGTAAAGGCTGTGGATGTAGGGTCTGTAAGCAAACTGGCTGGCTAGAGGTACTAGGCTCTGGCATTGTGGATGAAAATGTATTTAAAGCAGTTGGATATAGCGGCGTTAGCGGCTATGCTTTTGGGCTTGGAGTAGAGCGTCTTGCTATGCTACTTCATAGAATTCCTGATTTAAGAAGCCTATTTGAGGGCGATTTACGACTTTTGGAGCAATTTAGATGAGACTGAGCAAAAACTGGTTAAATGAGTGGATAGATTTAAGCGCAAAATCAGCTGAGGATATCTGCGCAGCACTAAATGAAATCGGCCTTGAAGTAGACAGCTGTGAGCGCATAAGAGTGCCTAGCAAAGTAGTAGTAGCAAAGGTGCTTGAGTGCAGGGAGCATGAAAATAGCGACCATTTACATGTATGTAAAGTAGATGCTGGAGAGATTTTGCAAATCGTCTGTGGTGCGCCAAATGTAGCAGAAGGACAGATGGTAGCTTGCGCGCTAGAAGGTGCTAAAATAGGCGAATTAAGCATAAAAAAAGCCAAACTTCGTGGCGTGGAGAGCTGCGGAATGCTCTGTTCTGCTAAAGAACTTGGGCTTGGCGAGCTAAATAACGGCATAATGATACTTGATGAGAGCATAGGCGAGCTAGAAATCGGCAAAGAACTTAGCTCATATCCTGCCTTTGATGACTATTTAATTGAAATAGAACTTACGCCAAATAGAGGCGATTGCCTTAGCGTGCGTGGCGTAGCAAGGGATCTAAGCGCAAAGTTTGATCTGCCTATAAAAGACATAAGCCCGCTTAAAAAAAGCGAAGATGAGCTTCTTGGTATAGGCAGGCTAATTAGCCTTCACAGCGAAGAAGAAAAAAACTGCGCCTTATACTATAAGGTTGTAAATCTTGGCGAGAATTTTAGCTTAAATCTTAAAAAAAGATTGCGCCTAGCACTAATTGAAAGCAAGCACAAATCAGCTATTGAGGGGGCTTTAGAGTATTCTACTCACAGCACAGGAGCACTTTTTAGAGCCTATGATGCTAGAAAGATAAATCCTAATGAAAATGAAAAAATATCTTTAAAAATCAAAAATGGCGAGCATAAACAAAGCCAAATTTATGCTGAAGATAAACTTTTGGGCGTGGCTGGAATATGCGCAAATAAAGAGTTTTTAGCCGATGAAAACACAAAAATCGCTATCATAGAGGCTAGCTACACAGCCCCTGAAATCATCGCAAACGCAACTGGCGAAGATAAAAATATGCCAAAAGATGAAATGGTATACCGCTCATCTCGTGGGTCAGAACCAGCTATTAGTTCTTCTATGAACTTGCTTTTTGGTTCTTGTTTTGAGAATTGTGAGTGGTATGGTGGCTCACAGCAAATCTCTATGAGCGTGGAGAGAGCAAATATCCTAGTAAATTGCTCAGCTATTTCTAAAATGATAGGCATGGATATAGAAAAAAAAGAAATTCATAAAATTCTCTCTCGTCTAAACTTTGAAATCGCAAGTGGGACAAATGACGAGCAATTCTACGCTAAAGCCCCAGCATATCGCCACGATATCCAAAATATAGCAGATGTTTGTGAAGAAATAGTGCGTATTTATGGAATTGATAATATCCCAGCCAAGCCACTAAACTTTAGTGAGGCAAACCGCAATAGCCAGGCTAGCCTAAAACACGCCCTAGCAAGAAATCTGCGCCAAAGAGCTGTGGATGCTGGGTATTTTGAGTGTGTGCATTATATTTTTGATGATCCTAGCGAGCTTGAAGCTATGGGCTTTAAGCCCTGCCAAGCCCAAATGCTAAATCCTATCACAAATGAGCTAAAAGAACTTCGTCCAACACTGCTGAATTCCCTACTTAACTCAGCTCTAAACAACGCTAAGCGTGGCGCAAAGCAAATCAAGCTTTTTGAGTATGGAGAGGTCTTTGATATTAGCGGCAAGCAAAGCTCTAAGCTAGGCTTTGTCTCTTGTGGTCTTTCTAGCTTGCCAAGCCTTAAAAATGGCGCAAAAGGTGCTGAGCTAAGTCTATTTGAGCTAGCAAACGATATACAAAAAATTCTAGGCAAAATCAGCCTAAAAGCTAGTGAAAATCTAGAATTCCTTAGCCCTTATGAGCAAGCAAAGATTATCCAAAATGGCAAAGTTATCGGCTTTTTGGGGCGAGTTAAACCTAGCCTTAAAAAAGACTTACCAAGATGCTACGCAGCTCAAATTGATTTTGACGCTCTTAAATGTGAGCATATTTTAGCAGAGCCTTACTCTAGCTTCCCTGCTACTAGTCGTGACCTTAGCGTGCTAGTTAGCAGCGAGCTAAAATACGAGCAGATCAAAGAGTGTATAGAGACACTAAAAGTAGAAAATCTACAAAGCTTTTATCCAACTGATCTTTATAGTGATAAAAGCTTGGGCGATAAAAAGAGCCTTACAATCTCATTTAGTTTTCAATCAAATGAAAAAACGCTAACTGATGATGAAATAAATGCTTTAATGCAAAGAATTCTAGATGTGCTAAAAGAGAGCTTAGGCGTGGAGCTAAGATGAGAGTAGAAGCACTAAAAAAGCCCTTTAATGCTAGTTTTGAGCACTTAGCAAGCGATAAGAGCATAAGTCATCGTTGCGCTATTTTCTCACTTCTTAGCTCTGAGCCTAGCGTGATAAAAAACTACCTAGAAGCAGAAGATACGCTAAATACGCTAAAAATCATACAAGCTCTAGGCGCAAATGTAAGGTGGGATAAAAACAAAATCACTATCACACCACCAAAAGAGATAAAAAGCACAAATGAAAAAGTGCTAGATTGTGGGAATTCAGGCACGGCTATTAGACTACTTATGGGCTTTTTAGCTAGCAAGCAAGGCGAGTTTATCCTAGATGGCGATGAGTATTTGCGCAAGCGTCCTATGCGCCGCGTAACTGAGCCGCTAGAAAAAATCGGCGCAGTATTTGAGGGCAAAGATAAAGCAAACTTTGCGCCTATTAAGGTAAAGGGCAAAAAACTTGAATTTTTTAGCTATGATAGTCCTATTGCCTCAGCGCAGGTAAAGACAGCTATGATACTAGCAGGACTTAATGGCAAAGGCTGTAAAATTAGCGAACCAAGCCTAAGCCGTGATCATAGCGAAAAAATGCTAAGTGCGATGGGGGCTAGCCTTAGTGTAGATGAGAGCAAAGATGGAAAAATAAAAATAGAAGTAAGCCCGCTAAAATCACCTCTAAAGCCTATAAATATGGCAGTGCCAAATGATCCAAGCTCGTGCTTTTTTTATGCCCTAGCAGCGGCGATAATCCCGAATTCCAGTGTAGAGATAAAAAATATGCTACTAAATAAAACTCGCATTGAAGCCTTTAAGGTGCTAGGCTGCATGGGAGCTAAGATAGAATATAAACCAAAAAGCGGTGGCTATGATGACACGGGCGATGTGAAAATAAGCTATAATGGCAGGCTAAAAGCTGTGGATGTAAGCGAAAATATCGCATGGCTGATTGATGAGGCGCCTGCACTTGCTATTGCCTTTGCCTGTGCTGATGGCACTAGCACGCTAAAAAACGCAAAAGAGCTAAGAGTAAAAGAATGCGACCGTATCGCAGTAACAGTATCTGCGCTAAGGGCTTGTGGTATAGAAGCTAGCGAGCTTGAAGATGGATTTAAAATCACAGGCGGAGTAGCTAAAAGTGCTAGTATAGATAGCCACGGAGACCACCGAATTGCCATGAGTTTTGCTGTTTTGGGCTTGCTTTGTGGTATGGAGATTAGCAAAAGTGAGTTTATCGCTACTTCATTTCCAAACTTTACAAAATGCCTTGAAAGCCTTGGCACAGTGGTTAATGAGTAAGGTAGCAAGAGCTTAAATTTGAATTTTGAAAAAGTATTACATTGAGATTATAAAATGAAAATAGAAATCGCAAAAAGCTGTGGATTTTGTTTTGGGGTAAAGCGTGCGGTGCAAATTGCCAGTAAGCACAGAGGAGCTAGCACCATAGGCGAGCTAATCCACAATAGCCAAGAAATCGCACGTCTAAAAGATGAATGTGGCGTAAAAACGCTAAAAAACATAAACGAACTAAGTGGTGAAACCGCCATCATCCGCACGCACGGTATCACAAAAAGTGATCTAGCTACTCTAAAAGAGCGTGGCACAAAGGTAATAGATGCAACTTGCCCTTTTGTTACAAAGCCGCAGCAAATAGTAGAGAAAATGAGTGCTGAGGGCTATGAAATCATCTTTTTTGGCGATAGAGAACATCCTGAGAGCAAAAGTGTAACAAGCTACGCAAACAAAGTCTACATCGTCTCAAACGCTGATGAGCTAGAAAAGCTAAAACTAAGAAACAAAGTAGCTCTTATCTCACAAACTACAAAAAAACTTGAAAATTTCAATAAAATTGCCGCTGCTCTTATCTCAAAATGTAAAGAAGTAAGAGTGTTTAACACAATCTGTGATGCAACATTTAAAAACCAAGAAGCCTGCCAAGAACTAGCAAAAAGAGCTGATATTATGATAGTAATTGGTGGAAAAACTAGCTCAAACACAAAGCAGCTTTTTTACATAGCAAGTGAGCTTTGCGATGCTCATCATATAGAAAATGCTGATGAGCTAGAGCCTGCGTGGTTTAAGGATAAAGAGCTTTGTGGCATTACAGCTGGGGCTAGCACGCCTGAGTGGATTATCACACAAATTATAGATAAAATCAAGCAAATTACTGCTTAGAGGATAGCAAGAAAGCAAAGTTCTTATGATATTTGTGGCAGTGGCTAGCAAACTTCGCTCTTAGCTAGTCATTTTCAGTGCTAAGCCAAAGAAAGGCGCAGGTTCTGCTTATTTTATATACGCAGTTTGCGCCTTTGTTAGCTTTATTTTTGTGATGATTAGAGAAAGCAAAGAACTAAAAGAGCTGTAAAAGAGTAAATCTCTCTTAAAACTTTTGCTTTTTACAAAAATTATTTATCTTTTTGCGCTACCTTTTTAGAGAAAATAAATTCTAAAAGCAAAGGCTAGAAATGAAAGACGATTTAATCATAGCAGGGCGTAGTTTTAGCTCTCGTTTTATCATGGGATCTGGCAAGTTTGATCCAGAGCTTATCAAAGCTTGCGTAGAAGCTGGTGGTGCGCAGATCATCACTCTAGCGCTGCGCAGGGCAAATAGTAAGGGTGGAGAGTTTTTAAAATATATCCCAAAAGATGTAGCCTTACTAGCAAATACTAGTGGGGCAAAAACAGCCGAACAAGCCCTACAAATCGCACTTCTAGCCCGTGAGCTAGGCTGCGGTGAGATGATAAAAGTAGAGCTAATTGGCGAGAGCAAATATCTTTTGCCCGATAACCATGAGAGCATAAAAGCCTGCGAGCTACTAGCCAAAAACGGCTTTGCGCCACTTGTTTATATGCTGCCTGATCTAGTAGCGGCTCGTGCTATGGTAGATGCTGGCGCAGCTGCTATCATGCCCCTAGCTGCACCTATTGGCTCAAATCTAGGCCTAGCAAACAAAAATCTTATAGAAATCTTAATTCGTGAAATAAATCTGCCTATAATCGTCGATGCTGGTATCGGCAGACCTAGCGAGGCTTGCGCTGCTATGGAAATGGGCTGTGCGGCTGTGATGCTAAATACTGCTATTGCTACATCTGGCGATGTTGCGCTTATGGCTGGGGCTTTTGGTAAGGCTATAAAAGCAGGGCGAGAGGCTTACCTAGCTCGTTTTGGGCGTGTGCTTGAGAATAGCGGTGAGGCTAGTTCTCCGCTTAGTGGGTTTTTGGAATAAAAATGCTAATGTATCTGCCACATCAAGAGCGCCTTGATAATGAGATTTTAAACGCTGTTTTAGCTGAGCGAGAGAGTGCTGATTTTGAGCATTACAGCGCAAATGATGTAAAAATTGCGCTTAAAAAAAGCTTTTTGGATTTAGAGGATTTTAAAGCGCTTTTAAGCCCAGCGGCTGCGCCTTTGCTAGAGGATATGATGTGGGCGGCAAAGGCGGCAAAAGAGCGGTATTTTGGTAAAAATATCTATCTTTTTACCCCGCTTTATATCTCAAATCACTGCGAAAATCTCTGCGTTTATTGCGGATTTAATAGCCGAAATAATATCCGCCGTGCCCAGCTAGATGATGATGGCATTATAAAAGAGCTTGAAAGCATTGCCTCTGCTGGCTTTGAAGAGCTTCTTATGCTAACAGGCGAGGCTCCAGCTTTTAGCAGCGTGGACTATATAGCAAATGCGTGCAGGCTTGCTAGTGAGCGTTTTGCCACGCTTGGCATAGAGGTTTATCCACTAAGCGTGGAAAACTACGCTAAAATGCACGAAAACGGCAGCGATTATGTAACTGTTTTTCAAGAAACTTATAATCCACGCAGGTATGCGCAACTTCACTTAGAGGGCGATAAAACAGCCTTTGGATATCGCTTTGAGGCTCAAGAAAGAGCGCTAAAAGCTGGTATGAGAGGCGTGGCTTTTGGTGCACTTTTTGGGCTTGATATGTGGAGGCAAGATGCTCTAAGCGTGGGGCTTCACGCAAGTCTGCTTCAAAAACGCTACCAAGATGCTGAAATATCAATCTCAGTGCCTCGCCTTCGCCCTATTATAAATAATAGCAAAATCACCCCAAAAGATGTGCGTGAGCGAGAATTAGCGCAGATAATTTGTGCGTATAGGCTATTTTTGCCTTTTGCGAACATTACGCTTAGCACTAGAGAGAGCGTGAAGTTTCGCGATAATGCTGTGAAGTTTGGCGTTAGCAAGGTAAGTGCTGGGGTAAAGGTAGGCATAGGCGAACACGGAGATGATAAAGCAGGGCAGGGTGATGGGCAGTTTGAGATAAGTGATAGCCGTGATGGGGAGCAGATGCGAGCGATGCTGCGCTTAAATGGTCTTGTGCCAGTTGAGAGCGAGCATGTGTTTTTGGGCTAGGGAATTCTAGAATTCTCTGTCATCCCCCAGCTTGACTGGGGGATCTCTATAGGGAATTCTATATTAAGCAATTCTATATTAAGCAGTTCTAGTTTAGGGAATTCTCTTTGGGGAATTCTAGAATTACCTGCGTCATTGCGAGGGAGCAAAGCGACCGAAGCTAGGAATTCTAAATTAGGAATTCTAAATTAGGAATTCTAGTTTGGGAATTCTAGAATTATCTGCGTCATTGCGAGGGAGTAAAGCGACCGAAACAATCTCTAGCAATTCTAAATTCCTTGTCATCCTCGGGCTTGACCCGAGAATCTCTATAGGAAATTCTAAATTCTTTGTGATGTCATCCCCCGATCAAGTCGGGGGATGACACAAGGCTTAGGGAATTCTAGTTTGGGAATTCTAGAATTCTCTGCGTCATTGCGATGGAGCAAAGCGACCGAAGCTAGGAATTCTAAATTTCTTGTCATCCTCGGGCTTGACCCGAGGATCTCTATAAGGAATTCTAGATTTATTTGTGATGAGATCCACGGGTCATATCGGGGGATGACACAAGGCTTAGGGAATTCTAGATTAGTGAATTTTAGAATTCTCTGCGTCATTGCGAGGGAGCAAAGCGACCGAAGCAATCTCTAGGAATTCTAGTTTAGGAATTCTAGATTAAGGAATTTTAGTTTAGGGAATTCTAGAATTCCTAGGTAAAATACCCCCTAACCCCCAACCAGCGGATTGCGCAGCAAAAAAAACTAAGCAACCAGCGGATGCGAAGCAAAAATAGGAATTCTAGATTGGGAATTCTAGAATCCTTAGATTTTTTAGGGGAATTCTAGTTTAAGAATTCTAGATTTATAATCTTACTATAAAAGATAAATCATAAATAAGCAAAAAAGTAAAAGCGAGCAAAAACTAGCTATTTCGTATTATCAGGCTATCTGGCAGGTTAAAATGCTCTATGACTTCTTTTTCTTTCCCTCGCATTTGTCCGTCATCAATCTCGTGGTCGTAGCCTAAAATATGTAAAACTCCGTGTAAAAAAAGCAAGGCAATCTCGCACTCTATGCTGTGTCCTAGCTCACCAGCCACCCTGCTAGCAGTATCGGTGCTGATCACAACTGAGCCCATTAGCCCGCCAGCTACTTGCTCATAAGGAAAGCTTAGCACATCAGTAGCCTTGTCTATGCCGCGCTGCTCGTGGTTTATTTTGCGCATTTCATCATCATTTACAAAGACTAGCTCCACATCCCCAGCACCCAAAAAATCTGCAATCTGCTCTAAAAGCGGATCAAACTCGCACTCACAAAATATCATTTTTTATCCTTTTTTGGAATTTCACATCCACTCCAAAACTTGGCTTATTTGCCCAGCCTCAAAGACCTTTAAAGCTGGCTTTGTGCTTGGCTTTTTAGGGCAGATTGCGTTTTTGAAGTTTTGCGTGGCTGCTTCTTTTAGCCTCTCATCAAGATTAAATATATCTCTAATTTCGCCATTTAAGCTAAGCTCGCCTATAAATATGCTCTCACGGCTAAGCGGGCGGTTGCGAAATGATGAAATTATCGCCGCTACGACAGCCAAATCGCAAGCACTCTCAGTGATTTTTACCCCACCAGTTACATTTATAAATACATCGTAGTGTCCCAAAGGCAGCTCTAATTTTCGCTCCAAAAGCGCTAAAATCATATCAAGGCGGCTTTTATCAAAGCCAGTTGTGCTGCGCTTTGGATACGCACTTTCACACACTAGGGCTTGGATTTCTACTATTAGCGCACGACTGCCTTGCATGGTAGCGGTTATGGCTGAGCCTGCTACTGCAGCACCACGGGTGAAAAACTTGCTACTAGCGTCTTTTGCGCTTTTTAAGCCCTGTTCGCTCATCTCAAATATGCCTACTTCGCTGGTGTTGCCAAAGCGGTTTTTAAAGCCTCTTAAAATGCGTAGCTGCTTGCTAGAATCACCCTCAAAGTATAGCACTACATCCACCATATGCTCTAGAATTCTAGGTCCTGCAATTGAGCCTTCTTTTGTGATATGACCGATTATAAAAATGCTGATATTTTTCTCTTTTGCTAGGCGCATTAGCTCAAAGGTTATTTCTCTTACTTGCGAGATAGAGCCTGGGGCTGCGGTGATTTTATCGCTATATAGTGTTTGTATGCTATCAATTACTAGAAATTTATACTCACGCTCAGCAAGGCTTGCTAAAATCGAGCCAAGATTTATCTCAGTTAATAGAAAAAGCTCACGCTCATTTGCGCCAAGTCTATCAGCTCTTAGTTTGATCTGGCTTGCGCTTTCTTCGCCACTTACATATAGGGTCGGGGCGTTTTTGGCTAGGTTGCTAGCTACTTTTAAAAGCAAGGTGCTTTTGCCAATTCCTGGGCTGCCGCCTATTAGCACCAGTGAGCCTTCTACTAGCCCACCACCAAGGACTAGATCAAGCTCACTATCACCTGTGCTAGTGCGAGCAAGCTCTGTTATTTCTACTTCGGTAATAGGCGTGGCTTTTGCGCTAGGGCTTACTGATTTACTAAATTTTGCTATTTCTTCAAGGCTTTTTATTTGAGCAGCTGAGAGTTCTACAATGCTCTCAAAAGCCCCACAATTTGGGCATTTACCAAGCCACTTGCCACACTGATAGCCACAAGATTCACACTCAAAAACAGCCTTTGTCTTTGCCATTTTTACTCTTCATAAAGTGCGTTTATGATGCTTTGTACATACTCTTTTGGCTCAAAAACCATGAGATCTTCCATGCTCTCGCCAGTTCCTACATAGCAAATCGGCAGTTCTAGCTCACGCGCGATACCAAAAAGAAAGCCACCCCTAGCCGTGCCATCAAGCTTTGTAATGATAATTCCATCAATTTTTATTAGCTCGTTAAAAATTTTTGCTTGATTTATAGCGTTTTGTCCTTGCGTGCCATCAAGGATTAGTAGCTTGCGATGTGGGGCGCCTTGCATGGCTTTGTTGCTGATTCTAGCGATTTTTTCTAGTTCCGCTGAGAGGTTTTTGTGATTTTGCAACCTGCCTGCGGTGTCTATTATTGCCTCATCACAGCCCTTTGCCACAGCTGAACTAATGGTATCAAAGGCAACTGAGGCCGGATCACCGCCAGAATTCCCTGCTACAACTTGAATTCCTAGTCTCTGGCCCCACATTTTTAGCTGTTCAATCGCACCCGCTCTAAAAGTATCCGCAGCTCCTAAAAGCACCTTTTTGCCACTTTTTTGCGCTAAGCGAGCAAGCTTAGCAGTAGTGGTGGTTTTGCCTACGCCATTTACGCCTACTAGCAGAGTTACAAGCGGTTTTGGGGCATTTTCTATCTCGTGGGGATAGAGAAAATAAGTTCCCATGACCCTTTCTAAGTCGCTTTTGTTTACCAAAGGCGAAGGTGGTAGATAATAAATTATCTCTTCAATTATCTCATAAGGCACATCAGCTTCAAGCAAGGCTGTTTCTATGCTGTTTTTATCTACTGGTTTGTGGGTTTTGCTTCCACGGATAGCTTTTAGTGTTTTGCTTAAAAATCTTAGCATTATTTTGCCCTTTGTATGTCGTATTCTAGCATTTCAGGTGGCACTAAGCCATCGTAGCTTTGAACTACTTTGCCACGGCTGTCAAAAAGCACGCTATATGGATAGCCGGCCACTTTCATACTATCTATGAGCTCTAGCGCATCTTTGCCAAAAGCCACTTCAAAAAGCAGTTCATTTTGGTCTCTTAAAGCTATAGCTTGGTGTTCGTTTTCTATGCCTGTGGCGATTTCTACTATTTGTAGATTTTGGTATTTTTTAGCGATTTTGGCTAAATTTGAGTTTTGCGCTACGCAAGGCAAACACTCGCTAGTTACGAAGTTTAGTAGGACTGGCGAGTTTGAGTTTATGATTTTTAGCTCGCTATCTGTTTTTTCTAGTTCTATTTTTTCAGTATTGCTTATGGTTAAAGTAAAGTTTTGTTTTGTGATGACTGCGCTTTGATTTTGGTCGTTAATTTCTTGGCTGTTTTGTTCGCTTTTTTCGCTACTACATCCAAAAAACAGCGCAATAAATGCTATAATACAAAGTTTTTTCATGAATTTCCTTGAAATAAAAACGCAATTTTACACAAAAGTAGATAAATGTTTGATAAAAACTCACTTAGAATAGCTCATAAAGCTAGATTAAAAAGGCAAACAAATCTAGCAGGCACAAGAGCAGTTCTAAAAGCAAAAAAGCTGATTTTTTCGCTAATTAAAGGCAAAAAAGCCCCAAAAGTGCTGCTTTTTGCCCCACTTGCGTATGAACCTGATATTTTGAAGTTGCGCAGGACTTTAAGCACTAAAGCCCAGCTTTTTTTGCCATTTATGCTAGATAAAAGCTTAAAAATAGTAAAATTGCGGCTACCTTTAAAAAAGGATAGGTTCAATGTAAGGCAAGCTATGGACTCAAATGCGTATATACCGCACTTAGACCTAGCTTTAATACCAGTTATCGGAGTGGATGTAAACATGGGGCGAATAGGGCACGGATTTGGCTTTTACGATAGATTTTTTGCCGGCTTTAAGCGCTTAAAAACAATCATCTTTATAAGTTCGCAAGATTTGTTTGTAAATGCCAAAGTTTGCGATCCACACGATATAAGGGGCGATTTTTATATAAGCCCTAAAAATATAAGGACAAACTATGATAGAAATCATCGCAGCGGTGGCAACCGGTGTCATCGGCGCAGGGGTAGGCTTTGGAGTAGCTAAAAAGATAAATGATGCAAACTATAGCATTTTTATAGAACAAGCAAAGGCCAAGGCTAAGGCAATAGAGTTTGAAGCACAAGGCGTGCTAAAAGATGCAAATCTAAAAGTAAGCCAAGCTGAAATGGAGGCTCGTAAAAAATACGAAGAAAAAGGCTCTCGTTTAGCAAGAGAATATGAGCAAAAACTAGCAAATGCTAAAGAAATAGAAAATAACGCAAAAGAGGCCTTGCAAAACGCAAGGGCTAGCGAAGAAGAAGTAGCAAAAGCAAGAAGTGAGGCGCAGTCGCTTTATGATGAGGGTAAAAACTTAAAAGCTAAATATCAAGAAAAAATGGCTGAGGCTTTGGCTACTTTAGAGCGCAGTGCTGGACTAACAGAAGATGAAGCCAAGGCTATCGTGCTAGCAAAAGTAGAGGAAAAAAGCCGTGCTGATATCGCTCACATGGTGCGAAAAGCAGAAGAAGAAGCAAAAAAAGATATCAAGCGCAGAGTTAATTATATCCTAGCTCAGGCTACTTCTCGCTTTGCTGGGGAGTTTGCAGCTGAGAGACTAATAAATGTCGTAAATATCAAAAATGACGAGCTAAAAGGTCGTATAATCGGCAAAGAAGGCAGAAATATAAAAACGCTTGAGATGGTTTTGGGCGTGGAGTTTATCATAGATGAGACGCCAAATACCATAATTTTAAGCTCGCATAATCTTTATCGCAGGGCGATTGCTACGCGCGTGGTGGAGCTTCTTATAGAAGATGGTAGAATTCAGCCAGCACGTATAGAAGAACTTCACAAAAAAGTAAGCGAGGAGTTTGAGTCTAGCATACTTGAAGAAGGTGAAAATATACTAATGGATCTAGGCATCTCAAATATGCACCCAGAGCTAGTAAAGCTAATAGGCAAACTACGCTTTCGTGCAAGCTATGGTCAAAACGCTCTAGCTCATAGCCTTGAAGTTGCTCACCTAGCAGGTATCATAGCAGCTGAGACTGGCGGCGATGTGCGTCTAGCAAGACGAGCTGGAATTTTGCATGATATCGGCAAGGCCTTAACACACGAAGTAGAGGGCTCTCATGTAGACCTTGGTGGTGAGCTGTGTAAACGCTACAAAGAGCATCCAGCTGTAATAAACGCAATCTACGCTCACCACGGACATGTAGAAGCTGACTGTGTAGAAAGTGCTGCTGTGTGCGCAGCTGATGCTCTCTCAGCAGCCAGACCTGGAGCAAGAAGAGAGGTGCTAGAAGCCTTCTTAAAGCGTGTGCGCCAGCTAGAAGAAATCGCTACAAGCAAAGAGGGCATAAAAGCAGCCTACGCAATAAATGCAGGCCGTGAAATAAGAGTAATAGCAAATGCTAAGCTAGTAAATGACGATGAGGCGGTGCTACTAGCAAAAGAAATAGCTGAGGAAATCCAAGATAAAGTCCAGTTCCCGGGCGAGATAAAAGTAAATGTAATCCGTGAGAGCAGGGCGGTTCAAATAGCAAAATAGCTAGGGAATTCTAGATTGTATAAATCGATAGGGAATTCTAGAATTCCTAGGAATTCTAGATTGTGTAAATCGCTAGGAATTCTAGATTTACTAGGAATTCTAGAATTCTAAAGGTGCAAGATGAAAAAAATATTTTTACTACTTTGTTTACTTTTTGGGGCTGTTTTTGGCGGCGATGAGATAATTTTGGAGAGTGCAAATGCTTATAAAAGCGTCATTACTAGAAGCAACGCTCCAGCTGCTGCGCTTGTTCAAACTAGCGCTGCGATTGTGATTGTGCCTAGTTTTTATAGAGGTGGCTTTATACTTGGTGGAGGCGGCGGTAAAGGCGTGATGATAGAAAAAAGCCCAAATGGCATGTGGGAGAACATAAGTGCTGTTGGCATCGGTGGCGCAAATATAGGGCTTCAAGCAGGCTTTGAAAACAACTCTATCGTGCTTTTTATCCTAAAAGAAGAAATAGCTCAGGAGATAAAAAGAGGAAAATTCACAATCTCAAGCGAGCTAGCAGCTAGCCTAGGCGATTTTAGTGCTAGCACGAATTTCACAAACGAACTAAGCTTTACTCGCTCAATTTATGCGTATTCAAGCAATATGGGAATTTTTGCAGGAGGCAGCCTTGGCGGAGCGATAATCGGCGCAAGAGATGAGGTGCTAAGTACTAGTAGCTATGGCTTTGGCGAGCTTGTAAGGGCAATTGGAGAGTAGATGCAAGAAATTTTAGATACTTTGGCAAATAACTCTACTTGGGCTTATGCTTTGCTTTTTGTTTACAGCCTTGGAGGAGGCATGGTGGCGATTTTAGCAGCAGCTCTGCTGTGTGCTAGTGGGGCTTTGGATATTTATTTATGCGTGATTATTGCTAGCGTGGCAAACTTTTTAGGCGATGAGGGGCTTTATTATTTTGCGAAGTTTAACCGCAAGCAGGCTTTGCCGTATTTTGCTAAGCACCGCAGAAAACTAGCTTTAGCACAGATTTTATTTCGCCGTTATGGTGCTTGGATAATTCTTTTTAAAAAATATATTTATGGGCTAAAAACCCTAGTACCTATTGCAATAGGATTTAGCAAATTTAATGATATAAAATTTTGCGTGATAAATGCGATTTGTGCTATTATTTGGGCACTTAGCCTTGGGCTTATAGGCTTTTTTGCAGGGGATTTGGTAAATCTAATCTCAGAAAAAATCGGCGCAAACAACTCTTTATTTTTGCTTGCTTTGCTTGCGATTTTGGGGCTAATTTGGCTGTATTTTTCAAAAGCTAGCAAAAAAAGTATAAAAGCAAAAAAGGTATAAAAGCATGAAGAAAGCAATATTTTTTGGAATTTTTCTTATCTTAGCTGTTTGCGTGGCTCATTTTTACAGCCTTGGGCTGATTCGTGCTGGCATTGAAAAAAGCGTAGCTAATCTGGACAAAAACGAAAATATAGAGGTTTTATCTTTTAGCAAAAAAGAAGGGCTTTTTAATACTAGCAGCGAACTTATAGCTAGCGTTCATGGCGCAGAACTAAATGTTACTAGCAATATTTCACATTTTTTTGGCTTTGTGCGAGGAAGTGGGAGCATAAGTGCGGCAAATGCGCCTGCTAAGACACTAGCGCAGATTTTTTTAGCTGGCAGAGAAAAGATTGATTTTAAAGTCAAAGGCGATGAGCTAAGCTTTGATTTGCCGCATTTTGAGCTAGATGATGAGGGTAGCAAGTATACTATAAGGGACTCAAAAGTTTTTGTTAGTTTTCTAGCTGGCAACAAAATCAGCGCAGATATCAGCGCAGCTAGCATAAAGGACTATGCTTATAGTGCTGATTTTAAGGGGCTTAAAGCTAGTTTTAAAGAAAATGAACAAAAAGCAGAACTTAGCTTTGATGAGCTGTCGTTTAGCTCTTTTGCGCTCTCTTTTGGGGCAAAAAATGCTAGGATAAATACTGATTTTAGCAAGCAGCCTTTTTTGACTAGCGGAGATATCGCTGGGCTTGATATCTTTGATACTAGTTTTAGCGATATTAGCTTTTTGGGGCATTCTAGCGATTTTGAGGGAGAAAGCCTTAGCCTTGATAATTTTAGTCTAAAATCAGCCAAGGCAGAGAGTCTAAGTCTAAGCGCAAAGGCGCAAAAAAACGAGTGGGCGGAGTATGAGCTAAGTGGTGAGCTAAATGCTACGGCTAAACCATCGCAGATTTTAGGTTCGCTTGGCGAGATTATTGCGCCTTATGAGGATAAAATTTTGCGCCAAAATGAAAAAGGCTTTACTCTTAGCTTTAAGAGCCAAAACAACGATATAATCTTTAATGAAAGCGTTTCTCTCTCAGCTTTAATCGCAAATGAGTTTTTTAATATGCTTTTAAACTAGGAATTCTAGATTTGTTCTAGGAATTCTAGATTTTTTGCTTCGCATCCGCTGGTTGGGGGTTAGGGAGTATTTTTTATCTTGGGAATTCTAGTTTAAGGAATTCTAGAATTTTTTGTGATGAGACCCTATGGGTCAAGTCGAGGGATGACACAAGGCAGGTCGGGATGACACAGCCTTAGGAATTTTAGAATTCCTAGGGAATTTTGCGCAGGAATTTTAGAATTTATTCTAGGGAATTCTAAATTTTACTTGCTTTAGTGTGGAAAGCCAGCCCTACAAATTTTATAAGGGCTACGCCCTAAACCCTTGGGGTCCTAAAACCCCGCTAAAATTTAGGGTATTTTTAGTCTTAGGAATTCTAGTTTTTAACTGCTCGTTCTCCTTATATCTTTAATATTTTCAAAAATTGTCTGTAATTTTTCATTATATATTTGACTCTCATCAAATACAACCTCTTTGCCCCATTCTAGCGCCCTTATATATTCGCCTGGCACAGGAAAAACATAGCCATTTTTACCCCTTACTTCTCTTTTTATATAAATTAGCTCCTTTGTATTTTGTTTTATCATTTTTAGATCAATTATTCTTACAAAAAGCCCCTCATTGATTTCTTTTTCAAGAATATATTCAAAATCATCAGCATTTTTTGTAATCTCATATTTTTTACAAATATTTCTAAAATCCTCTACCAAATTACACGATTTTAGTCTTTTTATTTCTTCATATCTTTTTACTTGATATTTTATTTTATCAACGATTTTTTCTTTTTCTGTGTTACATTTTTGTATATTTTTTGTAATATTTTCATCCGCATCGCAAGCAAAAGAATAAATTTGATTATTTTTGGTAAATGCTAGTTTGTTTATAGTTATACCATTTAGCAAAAAATCAAAATAAACATATGGTGATTCGCTAAAAGACTTCACCCCAATAAAATCATCAATATCTTTTAGCTCATCTGCTTTATTATATAGGCTAATAGGATAAGATACCTCTATATCATCATTTGGCTTTGGTGTATTGTAGATATAATAATATCCTTCTATATTTGTCAAAATTCTATCGCCAAAAGGTAATACCAAAGCAGTAGCCAAAAGAGCAATTTGCCTTTTTCTTGTTTTTAGCTTTGTATATAGCCACCACACAAAAAGCACATACAAAATACCCCAAACCCCTCCATAAAGCAAAAACACAAATAACAAAGCAAAAGAAATAAACACGCCACGAAGACCGAAAAAGTAAATTATTCCAACTATAATTAAGCCAAGGATTATTTTCATTTATTTTTACTTTCTAATTATTTTCTAGACCAAACTCCGTATTCTAACTTTTTAAGCTAAATTCTAGTTTGTAATTTAATAATTTTTTAAAAAAAAATATATGATTTAAAATAATATTACATCCCCCAGCCCCTTTGGGGGATCTCTATATGGAATTCTAGAATTCTTTGTGATGAGATCCTCGGGTCAAGTCGGGGATGACACAAGGCTTGGAAATTTTAGAATTTATTCTAGGAATTCTAGTTTAGAAATTTTAGTTAGGAATTCTAGATTAAGAATTCTAGATTTAGGGATTTTAGATTAAGAATTCTAGATTTAGAAATTCTAGAATTCCTATGAGTTTTTATTCTAGGAATTCTAGATTTGTGAATTTATTCTTAGGAATTCTAGATTTAGAAATTCTAGAATTCCTATGAGTTTACAGCCCCATTTTATTTGGATTTAGTATATTATTTGGATCAAAGGCTTTTTTGATAGCACGAAAGAGATTCATCTCTGCCTCGCTAAAGGCTAGGCTCATAAAAGGTGCTTTTGATATACCTATACCATGCTCGCCGCTAAGTGTGCCGCCAAGCTCAACCGTGGCTTTGAAAATCTCAGTTATCGCCTCATGCCCACGCTTTACAGCTTCTGGGTCATTTTTATCCACCATTACGTTAGTGTGCACATTGCCATCGCCTGTGTGCCCAAAGCAAGGCGTGGTTACATTATACTTTGCTGAGATTTCAGCGATTTTTTCTAGTAGAGCTGGCAATTTAGAGCGTGGGACTGTGATGTCTTCGTTTATTTTTAGCGAGCCATAGCAGTTAATAGCCTGAGAGCAGTTGCGCCTAGCAAACCAAATGTCGCTACTCTCACTCGCGTCTTTTGCTACTCTAAACTCGCTTGCGCCATTTGCTATAAAATGCTCTTTTAGCCGCTCTAAATCAGCATTTATCACGCTCTCATCATTGCCATCCATCTCACTAACCAAAATCGCCCCAGCAGATGTCGGTAAACCACGATGAAATCGTTCTTCAACAGCTTTTATGCTAAGATTATCCAAAAATTCCATTGCCACTGGCGTTACACCTGCTGCCATGGTCTTAAAAACAGCGTTCATCGCAGATTCTACGCTAGGAAAAACGCCCATCGCTGTTTTGCTAAACTTTGGCTTAGAGATTAGTTTTAGCGTGATTTCAGTTATCACTGCCAAAGCACCTTCACTTGCTATTAGAATTCCAGCTATATTAAAGCCAGCCACATCCTTTATCGTGCGTTTGCCAGCACGGATCACATCGCCATTTGGTAGCACAGCCCTTAGAGCCATTACATAGTCTTTTGTGATGCCGTATTTGGCTGCTCGCATGCCGCCGCTATTTTCGCTTACATTGCCACCAAGCGTGCTGTAAGTCTCGCTAGCTGGATCTGGCGGGTAAAAAAGCCCAAGCTTTTCTACTGCTTTTTGAAGGTCTTTGTTAATGACGCCAGGCTGCACCACAGCGACCATGTTTTCTAGGTCTATTTCTAGGATTTTGTTCATGTGCTTTTCAAGCGCCATGATGATCCCGCCGCTACTTGCTAATGCCCCACCTGTAAAGCCTGAACCAGCTCCCCTTGGGATAATAGTGATTTTATGCTCGTTACAATACTTTAAAATTTCGCTTACATCGCTCTCATCTCTTGGAAATACCACGCCATCTGGGGCATAGCGTTTTCTGGTGGCATCGTAGCAATAAGCAATTTTATGCGCCTCATCAAAGTAAGCGTTATCCTCGCCAAGTAGCTTGATAAAGAATTTTTCGTGTTTTTTATCCATTATTTTGCGCTTTCTATTTTACCAGTGTTTTCATCTGTGTTTAACAAAAATCTATAATATTTGTCATAGTTATTTATATGCTCGCTATCAAGCTTCCAAAATACAGTATTTATATCACGCACTCTAGTATAAAATGGCAGGTGATACTGAGCGATTTGTCCGCTTTTAAAGCTTTTTAAAATGCTAAACGAGCCACAATCTACAAACATACTTTCCCCTTCTAAGGCTATAAATATAAGCCCAGCCGCATTTAGCGCGCAGGCTCTACGAAAATCATCTTGGCTAGGATTTGGCTTATAATCCATGCTTAGCATAGCACCAACTAAATCAGGGTGAACGAAGGTGATATTTGGGAAGGCTTCTACTACTTGATTATACACCTCTGCGTTTGGAGCGATGATAAGCGAGCGGTCATAAAGATAGTTTAGCACTACTTCATCGCCAGCTTGTGGAGTGAAGTTTGGCACTGGCAGCGAGCTTTGTTTTAGTGCTGAGTAGACCTCAAAGTGCACATTTGCCGTACTTGTGTGCTTGCTATCAACAACAGCTCTTGCGATAATGCTTTTTAAGCCATTGCCAAAGGTTCGCAGCACAACGCCGCTTGAGCCTCTAACTATGCTTGGGCTATCAGCGATGACGCCAATGCCGTCATTCACGCTCATTAAATGCGTCCTATACTCGCTCATAGAGAAACTAGCAGCTGCGCTAAAAACTGCTAAAATCATAGTTAAAAATACTTTTCTCATCTTAAATTCCTAGTAAAAAATTTCGCAAGTATATCTAAAAACTCTTAAAATAAAGGTATAATTCCAAAAATTTAAAGGCTAAAAAATGAAAATAAACGGCAAAAGCTTAGATAAATGCTACATTATCGCAGAACTTTCAGCAAATCACAATGGGGATTTTGAGCGGGCAAAAGCTATCATAAAAGCAGCTGCTGATGCTGGGGCAGATGCAATTAAGCTTCAAACTTATAAGCCAGAGACCATCACACTAAATAGCAAGAGACCTGAGTTTAACATAAAAGGCGGGCTGTGGGATGGATATAGACTTTATGATCTATATAAAGAGGCGATGACGCCATGGCAGTGGCACAAACCGCTGATGCAATATGCCTTTGAGTGCGGACTAGACTGCTTTAGCTCGCCTTTTGATAGCTCGGCTGCTGAGTTAATGGCTAGCCTTGATATGCCTGCTTTTAAAATCGCTAGTTTTGAGATAACTGACATCCCACTAATCACAAAATGCGCCCAGTACGGCAAGCCTATGATTATCTCCACAGGCTGCGCGCACCTTGGCGATATAGATAGAGCGTTGGAGGCTTGTCATAAAGTAGGCAATGATCAAATCGCTCTTTTAAAATGCGTCTCAAGCTATCCTGCGCCATTTGAGGATATGAACTTAAAAGCGATAGAGACCTTGCGCAAGACCTTTGGCTGCGTGGTTGGGCTAAGCGATCACACGCTAGGCAGTGAGGTAGCACTTGGCGCAGTTGCACTTGGGGCAAAAATAGTTGAAAAGCACCTAACCTTAAAACGCAGTGATGGTGGGCATGATAGTGCTTTTTCTATGGAGGCTAGCGAGTTTGCCTCTATGTGCGCTCAGATTCGCAACCTTGAAAAAGCCCTTGGTAGCGATAAATACGAGCTTAGCGAGGCGCAAAAAAATGCTAGAAAAAATGCTCGCTCGCTATATGTCTGCGCTGATGTAAAAAAAGGCGAGATTTTTAGCGAAAAAAATGTTCGCTCTGTGCGGCCGAATTTAGGGCTTATGCCACGCTTTTTACCTGATGTTTTGGGGAAAAAAGCAAGGAGAGATATAGAGGCGGCGACGCCGTTGTCGTGGGATTTGGTAGAGTAGTTTTTTAAATTCGGCTGGTGGCGATTCGTCTCGCACATCTATTGCGAACTAATCGCCTTTAAGCAGCGGCCCCAGATGAACTATCTGTTCTATCCCTGCGCCGCTGCCAAGGCGATTAGCCACACTAGACGCACGATACTAGAATCGCCTTTAGTTTAGGAATTCTAGATTTTCTGGGGGTTAGGGGGTATCTTTTATCTAAAATTCCCTAAATTTAGAATTCCTTAAGGAATTTTAGATTAGGAATTTGATTTTGCGCCAGTGTTATGGTTCGCGCTGCGAGCGAAAAAAAATAGCTCAAAAATCTTGGAGCCTTGTTTTTGCTACCGCGACTGGTAGGGAATTCTAGAATTCCTTAATTCTAGAATTCGCAAAAGCTCGCTTGTAAGGTGCTAGGCTGTCCAAGCAAAAATTTTTAAAAAGCACTCACAAGAAAGAGCCTTACATCTACAAAAAGGATAAAAATGCTGTGTATAATAACCGCCCGTGGCGGCTCAAAGCGCATCCCACGCAAAAATATAAAAGACTTTCTAGGCAAGCCCATTATCGCCTATGCGATAAATGCTGCCTTAGAAAGCAAGCTTTTTAGCGAAGTTATGGTCTCCACAGATGATGATGAAATCGCAGCTGTCTCGCAAAAATATGGCGCAAAAGTGCCCTTTATGCGCTCTGCAAAAACTAGCGATGATTTTGCTACCACAGGTGATGTGCTGCGTGAGGTGCTTGGCGTTTATAAAGCGCAGGGCAGAGAGTTTGAGAGTTTTGCGTGTATTTATCCTACCGCGGCGCTACTAAGTGCAGAGCGTCTAAGGCAGGCTTATGAGCTTTTTTGCAAAAAAAATGCTAGCTCGCTAGTGCCTGTTGTGAAATTCTCTTTTCCGCCACAAAGGGCATTTGTGCTAAAAGATGGATATTTAAGCTATAAAGAGCCTTTAAATGCTTCAAAACGCTCTCAGGATTTAGAACCACTTTACCATGACGCTGGGGCGTTTTATTTTTACAAAACAGCTGTTTTTTTAGCTAACAAAACTGAGGGCAGGGTAGCTATGATTTTAAGTGAAATTGAAGTCCAAGATATAGATAATATTGATGACTGGCGCATGGCTGAGCTAAAATACAAGGTCTTAAATGAATGTTCTAATAAGAGCTGATGGCAACGAGAAAATCGGCTCAGGGCATATCATGCGCACAAAAAGCATAGCCAATGAGCTTAAAGGGCTTGGCGCAAAGGTGCTTTATGCCTTGGCTGATGAGCGTGGCAAAAGGCTCATAAATAATGAGTTTCAAAGCGTGGTTTTAAGTAGCAATTATGAGTGCTTAGATGATGAAATAGACGCACTTAGCAGTGTTGTAAAAGAGCAAAAAATCAAGCTAATTTTGCTTGATAGTTACTTTGTAACCCCAAAATATTTTAAAGAGCTAAAAAAGCTAGCAAAAGTAGCATATATAGATGATTTAGACGCTTTTGCTTATGAGTGTGAGGCTCTTATAAATTATGGTGCTTTTTTTGATAAAAATGAGTATAAAGCTAGGCAAAATCTAGCAAAAAAATATTTTTTAGGCTCAGAGTTTGCCCCACTTAGAGCCGAGTTTCGCAGCACGCAAAAAAGCTCTAAAAACACGCAAAAAAAGCAGGTTTTGCTAACTACTGGAAATACTGATTTGCTTGGAATTATGCCAAGGCTTTTGGAGGCGTTTTTGAGCGATGAGAGCCTAAAAAATCTAGAATTCCTAGCAATCAGTGGGGCTTTTAATGAGCATGAAAACCAGCTTTTAGCCCTTAGTGCTAAGCATAAAAATATAAAGGTGCTAAAAAGCCCTAAAAATATGGCGCAGATTATGGCAGGGGCTGATTTTGTCCTTAGTGCTGGTGGTAGCACGCTATACGAACTAGCTAGCCTTGCTAAGGCTGTGATTTGCTTTAGCATCGCGGCAAATCAAAATAATATAAAAAGCTGGGCTGAGGCTAGGGCGATGCTCTATGCAGGCGATGCTAAGGCTGATTCCCACTCTGTGGTGGTAAGGTCTGTAAAACTGCTAAAAAGCTTGCTAAATGATGAAAATTTAGCAAAAACTCTAGGGCAAAAGGCGCATTTTTTTGTAGATGGCAAAGGCGCAATTAGACTAGCCAAAGAGCTTTTAAGCCTTTAAAATACTTAGGAATTCTAGAATTCTTGCTTAGGAATTCTAGATTTTATTCTAGGAATTTTAGATTTTCTGGGGGTTAGGGGGTGTCTTTTTTGGAATTCTAGAATTCCTAGTCTATAAACGCAAAAAGCCTCTAGGGAATTCTAGAATTTATCTAAAAATCCTAGAGACGAGGTTAATCTAGAATTCCTAGGAATTCTAGAATTCCAGCCAAAACATTAAAAATTCATAAAATTTCATAAGAAAATATGTATTTTTAGATTTTGTTGCTAGTTGTTTGCCAAAATGCGCTAAAATGCGTGAGTTTTGAGCAAATTTCTTTAAATTTTAGGGGGTTTTCATGCGTGGGATTTTGGTATTTTTATTTTTTGTTTTTAGCGTGGCACAGGCTGCTACAGGACTAAACAAAGCCCCAAATTTACAAGAAATGAAGTGGGGAAATGGCATGACTTTGCTAAAGTTTTTTGAGCAAAATGGTGTGCCACAAAAAGTGTATTATGACCTAGAATATGGGGATAAAGAACTAGCCGATGAGATACAAGCAGGCTCAAATATCTGGGTGCTAAAAGATAGAAATAACAAGCTTTTACAAGCCCTAATCCCAGTAACTGATGAGCTTCAAATCCACATTAGCAAGACTGAGAAAAGCTATAAAATGGACTTTTTGCCTATAGAATATGAAGTTGAAGAAAAGATTTTAAGCTTAGAGCTATCTAACTCCCCGCACGCTGATATAGCAAACGCTAGCGGGCTTACATCTTTGGCAAATGCTTTTGTAGCAGCCTTTCGCGGCACAATAAATTTTAAAAACGCTAAAAAAGGCGACCGCCTAGTGATTTTCTATAAACAAAAAAAGCGTATGGGACGCCACGAGGGCGTTGAAATCCAAGCAGCGATGATGGAGACAAAAGATGGTAAGTTCCGCTACGCTTACCGCTTTAAAGATGCGTATTATGACGAAAATGCTATGGAGCTTGAAAAATACTTTTTGCTAACGCCGGTTAAAAACGCACGCATTAGCTCTCATTTTAATCCACGCCGTTTTCACCCAGTTTTGCGCCGCTATAGAGCTCATCTTGGCACGGATTATGCTGCACCAAGGGGCACTAGGGTTCATGCAGCAGGCAATGGTAAGGTCGTGCATGTAGGCACAAAAGGTGGCTATGGAAAAACTGTGATTATAAGACACATAGGCAGCGAGTATAGCACGCTATATGCTCACCTTGATGGCTATGCAAAAGGACTAAAAGTAGGTCAAAGTGTAAAACAAGGAGAGCTTATCGGTTTTGTAGGAAGTACTGGCATGAGTACAGGTCCACACCTACACTTTGGTATGTATAGAGGGCAGACAGCTGTGGATGCCCTGCGTGTGCTAAAGGTGGTAAAAAGCGCTAGTTCTATCAAAGATAAAGAACTATTTAAAAAAGTAGCAAGAGCCTATGATGAGAAGCTAAACTCAGCCTTAGCTAGCTCACACCAAAATCCAGCTAAAGAACTAAGCTTTGGTAATATCAAAAGGATATAGTGTGAGCCAAGATACCTTGCAAAAGTTAAAAGAACAGCTTTTAGCGCATATAAATAACCAAAAGGAGCTAAGTCCAGCCCAGGTAGCCGAGGGGCTAAAAGAACTTAAAAAAAGCGATAAAAGTGCTTATAACGAGCTTTTACCTAAGCTAAATAAAGAAGATCTTGCAGAAGTTGCCATAGAAATGCCAGATCACATGCTAAAAGATGTGATCATGCATATCCCACAAGAAAAAATCGTAGATGCTATTGAAACGCTAGAAAGCGATGATGCAACTGATCTAATCCAAAATATAGAAGATATCGATGAAGACAAGGCAAAAGAGCTTTTTGATAGCTTAGAGGTTGAGAGCAAAAAAGAAATCTCAGCCCTTATAGACTACAAAGAAAATGAAGCTGGCGCTTATATGCAAGTTGAGCTTTTTAAAGCCGAGCTTAGCGAGAGCTTGCAAACTGCTATTGAGCGTTTTAGGCAGCTTAAAAAAAGTGGTGAGCTAGTTAGCGTATTTGCGCTATTTATCACTGATAGTGCTGGAGTTTTGCGCTATGCGGTGCCTATTGATGATATGATTTTATTTGAGCCAAGCGATAGTTTAGCAAAGATTATGAGCGAGCATGGTAGCGAGTATGAGGCGCATTTTGCCCGTGATGATGATGATATAACAGAGGTTGCGCAGATCGTAAAAGACTATGATCTAAGCTCTATAGCTGTAGTAGATAAAGCAGGCGTCTTGCTAGGACGCATCACAAACTATGATATACACGATTTTTTAGAAGAGAGTGCTACTGAGCAAATCTATAACCTAGCTGGAGTAAATGACGAAGCAGAAGAAGAAGAAAGCGTGGTAAAAGCGGGCAGGGCGCGCGCTGTGTGGCTGGTGCTAAATCTAATTACTGCGATAATCAGCTCTGTTGTAATTAGCCTTTTTGATGAGAGTATAAATAAAATCGTAGCTTTGGCGATTTTAATGCCTATTGTCGCTAGCATGGGTGGAAATACTGGCACGCAAGCACTAACTGTAACCGTGCGCCGTCTTGCTACTCGTGAGATTACTTTTTCAAATGCTAAGAGTGTAATCGGCCGTGAGTTTGCCATAGCCTTTGTAAATGGAGTGATTTTTGCGGTGCTTGTAGGGCTTGTGGCGCATGTGTGGTTTGGCATGGCAGGGCTTGGCTTTGTAATAGCTGCTGCGATGCTTATAAATCTAGCTGGGGCTGGCTTTTTTGGGGCGATAATCCCTATGAGCTTAAAGCGTTTTGGTGTAGATCCGGCTGTGGCTAGCCCAGTACTGCTTACTACGATGACTGATGTAGTGGGCTTTTTAAGCTTTTTAGGACTTGCTACATGGATACTACTATAAGAGATATTGAGATAACTGAGCTTGGAGAGAGTAAGTATATTCGCCCTTTTAGCATTGTTTTTAGTCAAAATGGCATAAGGCGAAAATGGGATTGTATAAAAGCTCATGATAGCGTATCAATCTTGCTATATCATAAAGATAAGGATGCGTTTTTGTTTGTTAAGCAGTTTCGCCCAAGTCTGTGGTATCACGAAACAGGCGGCGATACTAGCAAAATAGATGAAAATACAGGCTTTAGCTATGAGTTTTGCGCTGGGCTGTGTGATAAAGAGGGCTTGGAGCCAGAAGAGGTAGCAATAGAAGAAGTGCTAGAAGAGACAGGATACGCTGTGCCTAGCGTAAATTACATCACTTCTAGTTTTACTGGGCTTGGATTTAGCGCAAATCGCCAAAGTGTGTTTTATGCTATCATTGATGAGAGTATGAAAAAAGGGCAAGGTGGCGGTGTGGATGATGAGTGTATAGAACTTGTCTTTGTAGCGCGCAAGGATATTTATGAGTTTTTATACGATGAGAGTAAGCCAAAGGGAGCTGGAGCTCTGTTTGGCTTGCTTTGGTTTATGACAAATGTTGCGCCAAAATTATAAAATCTAGAATTCTAGAATTCCCAAACTCTAGAATTCTAAATTCCCAAAATCTAGAATTCCTAGTGCTTTTTGCCTTAGGAATTCTGGATTATTCTAGGAAATCTAGATTTATCTAGCCTAAAAGCGAGTAAAATTTTAGAATTCCTAGAGATTGCTTCGCTTCGCTCGCAATGACGAAAATTCTAGAATTCCTTAAAGAGAATTCCTTAAAGAGAATTCCTTAAAGAGAATTCTAGAATTCCCAAAACTCTAGAATTCTAGATTGTTAATTATCCCAAGAATTCTAGATTTAGGAATTCTAGAATTCCTAGGATGAAATACCTGCTAAAAGGCTATTGAATCACTTTATTTGAGAAGTCGAGGGGGGGGGGTAGTATTCATAGCTGCTAAAAGAGTGTCTATATTTATTGGATGTTTAAGTAGCACATAGTGTTCAAAAGAGCCGTTATAGTGATCAAACGCCGCAGAATCGCTGATTAAAATAATCAAAAAGCCGTATTTTGCTTGCTTTTGTTTTATTTGATTTATTTCTTTGGCTGTGAAATTGCGCAAAACTCTAGTGTTTATAAAGATAAATTTTGGCGAGAAAATAGGGTTAAAAAGATGCTCTTTTGCTAGTTTTAAGTCCATCTTTGGCTGTATATTTAGCTTAAATTGTTTTAGCTTTGAGGCTATTTGATAAAAGCCGCAAATATCATCTTCTAAGATAATAGTATTTAGCCCAAAAAAATGCGAGTATCTATTTTTTACTTCGTAGGGTTTGTTGCTAAGCTCAAACTCTAACTCAAAGCTAAGAAAATTGTGCTTTTGCCAGCTAGAAAAGTTTATTTTTGTGCCTAAAATATCTGCTACTAGTTTTGCGGTTTTTAGCTTGTAAAACTCAAAAAACACGCAGTTTTTTAGCTCTTTTTTGCCTTTATGTATTATTTCTATCGTTTTGCTGTTTTTTTCTAAAGTATTTTTTATATCACCTTTTTCTAGCTGCGGAATAGGGCAGTCGCTTTTAATGTAAAACTCGTATCTTACACTCTTTTCATTGCTAGATTTTTTTGTTCTTAGACCGATGATTATGTGGGAGTTTTCTGTGTGTTCTATCACAAACTCACTCAAGGTATAAAAAAGTATACATACCTTATCATGTATTGCTTTTACATACCTTGGGTAGTAGTGACTAAAATTAAAATATACTTTGTTGTCCCTTTTTGCGGCTTTTTGGTGCAAGATGTTTAGGTAGCTATCTAGTATTCTTAGCAAGTCTACATCTTTTTTGATGATTTTGCTATGGACTGCACTTATGATATCGCCTGTTTGGATGATGGTTTTGTGTTTGCTTGTTTTTGTTAGGCTAAAAAGATAAGTCAAAGAGGCGATGATAAAAATGACCAAAAAAGCAGTTATTATCTCAAAATTTGCTTTAGATAGTTGGTAAAATTGTTCTTTATACGAATCTTGAATCAAATCAGCACTAGCTAAACTTGGTAGAAGCAATAATAATTTATTCATATTTTATCCTTTTTAAATAATAAGCATGCCATCGCCGTAGCTATAAAATCTATATTTCATCTCCACAGCTTTTTTATAAAGTTTTAATGTTTTCTCAAGCCCTAAAAAGCTAGCTACAAGCATAATTAGCGTGCTTTTGGGCAAGTGGAAGTTTGTTAGCAAAAAATCTACTCTTTTTGGCGGATTTAAAGGATGCAAAAAAAGATCGCACTCCCCACTACTAGCTCCACTTCGCACAAAATACTCAACCGTGCGAGTGCTAGTAGTGCCAACAGCTAGCAGTTTTTGTGTGCTATTTATGATGGCTTTGGCTGATTTAGAGATTTCATAGTACTCGCTATGCATTTTATGCTCTAAGATATTTTCGCTCTCCACACCTTTAAAAGTCCCAGCCCCCACATGCAGCGTGATAAAGGCGTGCTCGTGCTTTTGCTTTAGCTCTTGAAGCATGTTCTCATCAAAATGCAAGCTAGCAGTTGGAGCTGCTACTGCACCCATATTTTTAGCAAAAATACTTTGATACCAGCTCTCATCGTCTTTATTATCAGCTCTTTTTATATAGGGTGGCAAGGGGACATGACCTATGCTACCCAATATAGCAAAAAGCTCATGCGCTACTAGCTCACGCTCATTTTGCGTGATTTTTACTACGCGCGAGCCATCATCTTTTAGCTCTAAAACCTGCGCTTTTAAATTGCTAGGGAATTCTAGATTTTGCCCAGCCTTAACAGAGCCTTTTATAAAACAGCTAAAATTCGAGCCACCAAGCGGCTGATTTAGTAGCATTTCTATTTTGCCGCCGCTGTCCTTTTGCCCATAAATGCGAGCTTTTATCACCTTTGTATCATTAAAGATAATAGCGCACTCTGGCAAAATCTGTGCAAGGTCGCTAAAATGCAAATGCTCTATGCTATCTTTTTTTCTATCATAAACTAGCAGTTTTGCCTGTCCTTTTGGCTCTACTGGCTTAGTAGCTATTAGCCCCTCAGGCAAGAAATAATCATAAGAGCTAAGCTTAAGCTCACGCATTTTGGCTCTTTTCTAGCTCTGTGCCCTCATCATCTTCATCATCTTCATCATCATTTTGAGCTGGATTTACAAGTTTTGCGATGTAGATTGAAAGCGCATATAGCACGATAAGCGGTGCTGCTAGCATAATCTGGCTAAAAATATCAGGCGGTGTCATCACAGCTGCAAAGATGAAAATCCCCACCACCGCATAGCGAAAATACGCCTTTAAGCTCTCATCAGTAATAAGACCGATTTTTGCTAGAAAAAAGCTAATAACAGGTAGTTCAAAACTAAGTCCAAAGGCAATAACAAGCTTGGTAAAAAAGCCCACATACTCACCTATACTAGGCAGGGCTAAAAACAGCTGCCCACCAAAGTTTATAAGAAAATGAAGTCCTGTTGGAAGCACGAAATAATAACAAAACGCAGCCCCTAAAAAAAACATTAAAGTAGCGCAAAATACAAAAGGGATAACAAATTTTTTCTCATTATCATAAAGCCCAGGTGCTACAAAGAGCCAAAACTGCCAAAACATCACAGGACAAGCGACCAAAAGCCCAGCTATAAAGGCTACTTTCATAGCAGTAAAAAAGGGCTCGGTTACTTCTTTAAAAATAATATCGCTGCCCTCTGGCAATGCGCCTTTTAGGGGAGCTGAGATAAAGGCTAAAATAAACTCCCAAAAGCCAAAACAGCCAATCACACAAACAATGAGTGCTAAAACACTGATAAAAAGACGCTTTCTAAGTTCTATTAAATGCGGTTTTAAATCTTCAAACATTTTTGCCTTCTCTTTGCTCGTCTATTTTAGTATTTAAAGGATCAGAGTTTAGTTTATCTAAAACATTTAGTTTATCTAAAACTTGGTTTTGAGAATTCTCACTAGGAATTCTAGAATTCTCGCTAGAACCTTCGCTGCTTGTATTTGTCTGGCTAAAATCAAGGCTGCTTTTTAGCTCTGTGCTAAAATCGCTAGCTGATTTTTTTAGCTCATCAAGTTCTTCAAAAGTAAGTTTTTTTCGCACATTTGAGCTTATATCAGTAACTGAGCTTTTTAGCTTAGCAGCATCAGCTTTAAGCTCAGCTATGCGCACTTCTTGTTCAAAGTTGCTTTTTGCTGAGCTTACTTGGGCTTTGAAGTATTTAAAAAACTTAGCAAACTTCACAAGTGCCTCAGGCAATTTATCAGGCCCTAAAACAAGCACCGCAATAACCAAAATAACAATGATTTCTGGCAAACTCATACCAAACATTTGCGCCCTTTTTTGCGTAAAAATTCCGTGATTTTAGCGCATTTTGCTTTCTTTTTTGCTTAAATTAGCAAAGCACGCAAGCTAATTCATCAGCAAGCAAGAAGTTTTTATTAAAAACTCGCCCATTTTCTCGCAAGATTTTTTTATCTTTTTCTAGGAATTCTAGAATTGCTTTGTTTTTTATGTATTTCTCATCCACTCCAAGCTTTGAGCGAAGCCCTAAAAGCAATCTCTCATCGCTCCACTCATCATCACTCAAATACTCGCTTTTGCGAAAAAGTGGTTCATTTATGTAGTTTTCAATGAGGCTGTGAGCATAAAGCCTAGTTTTGCCCACGCAACCCACGCTAAAAGCCCCTACGCCAATGTATTCATCGCCCATCCAGTAGCCAAGATTATGCTCGCATTCATAGCCAATTTGCGAAAAATTGCTGATTTCATACTGCAAAAAGCCTAAATTTTTTAGCCCTTTTATCACAAAATTTGCCAAAATCGGTGCTTCTTTTGCGTAGTTTTTGTGAGCATAAAATGGCGTGTTTTGCTCTAAGCTCAAAGCGTAGGCGCTAATGTGCTTTACGCCTAGATTTTTAAGCTTTTTTATGCCCTCTAGCTCAGAGCTTAAAAGCTTTTTACTATCAAGTTTTGTGCCGTAGATAAAATCTACATTTATTCGCTCAAAGCCAGCTCTAAGCGCATTGTTTGCAGCCTTAAAAGTATCAGCGCTGCTGTGAGTGCGACCTAGGAATTTTAGTTTTTTCTCATCAAAGCTTTGCGTCCCAAAGCTAATGCGGTTTGCGCCTAGATTTTTTATGCTTTTTAGCCACTCTAGCTTGGCTGAGTTTGGATTTGCCTCAAAGGTGATTTCAGCATTTTTAGCGCAATAGCTAAGCAGCAAATCCATGATTTTTTCATAAAACTTTACTCCCACCACGCTAGGCGTGCCACCACCAAAAAATATGCTTTTTATCTGCTTTTTAGCTTTTAAAAACTCTTTTAGCTGATGCTTTAAATCTTTATTTAAAGCATCAAAATACTGCCTTACAAGACTAAAATCAGTAAATGAGCCAAAAGCGCAATAAGGACACTTTGAGGCGCAAAATGGTATATGTATATAAACTCTCATGCTAAAATTATAGCTCAAAATTTATAAAAATTTAAAGGCTTTTTGGCTAAAATCGCAAAATTTTTTATCCACAGGCAAGGCAGATGCAAGAAAAGAAATATCGTCCAAATGTAGCTATTATCGTGCTTGCGCCGACTTATCCTTTTGATTGTAAAGTGCTAGTAGCACAACGCAGCGATATAAAGGGTGCTTGGCAGTTTCCCCAAGGTGGCATAGATGATGGCGAGACGCCACGAGATGCGCTATTTCGTGAGCTTGAAGAAGAAATCGGCACAAACAAAGTAGAAATCATAGCTGAGTATCCCCAGTGGCTAAGCTATGATTTTCCAGAACACGCTAGAAAAAAAATGGCACCATACTGGGGGCAGAGCCAAAAGTATTTTCTAGCTAGACTAAAAGGCGATGCCAAAATAGATATAAATACCAAAAAACCAGAGTTTGATGACTATAAATTTATAAATGTAAATGAGCTAATGAGAGTGGTAACGCACTTTAAAAAAGAAGTTTATAGCAAGGTTATAAAACACTTTAAAGAGAAAGGATATCTATAATGCTAATAGTTCAAAAATACGGTGGCACAAGCGTAGGTACGCTAGAGCGCATTGATGAAGTTGCTAAAAGAGTAATAGAAAATAAAAAGGCAGGCAACGACCTAGTAGTCGTAGTCTCAGCTATGAGTGGGGTTACAAATCAGCTTATAGAATACGCTGAGTACTTTGCTAAAAACGCTCCACAAGATAGAGATATGGATATGCTTTTAAGCTCTGGTGAGCGCGTAACATCAGCTCTGCTCTCAATCGCACTAAACGCAAAGGGCTATCCAGCAATCAGCCTAAGCGGCAGAGGCGCAGGGATCACCACTGATACTAGTGCTACAAAAGCACGCATAAAAAGCATAGATACAAAAAACATTGACGAAGCCCTAAAAGATGGCAAAATCGTAGTAATAGCTGGCTTTCAAGGTGTAAATGAACACGGTCAAGTAACCACGCTAGGCAGAGGTGGCTCAGATCTAAGTGCAGTGGCAATTGCCGGGGCTTTAAAGGCTGATTTATGCGAGATATATACTGATGTAGATGGCGTCTACACCACTGATCCACGCATAGAACCAAATGCTAAAAAGCTAGAAAAAATTAGCTACGATGAAATGCTAGAGCTTGCTAGCATGGGCGCAAAGGTATTACAAAATCGTAGCGTAGAGCTTGCTAAAAAGCTAAATGTAAATCTAGTAACACGCTCAAGCTTTAATCACAATGAAGGTACACTAATCACAGGAGAAGAAAATATGACAAATATGGAAGATGTAGTAATAAGCGGAATTGCGCTTGATAAAAATCAAGCAAGAGTAACTATGAGAAGTGTTTTAGACAGGCCTGGCACTTCAGCTGAAATCTTTAAAGCCCTAGCCGATAAAAACATAAATGTAGATATGATCATCCAAAACGCAGGGCAAAAAGACGGCACTACAAATCTAGGCTTTACAGTCCCGCAAAACGAAGTAGATAGCGCAAGGGCTGTGGTAGAAAAATACGCTTCAAGCGTGGAGTTTGATAGCGATGTGGTAAAAGTAAGCATAGTTGGCGTTGGTATGAAAAGCCACTCTGGCGTAGCAAGCGTGGCATTTAGCACACTAGCAGCTGAGGGCATAAATATAGAAATGATCTCAACTAGCGAGATAAAAATCTCTATCATAGTAGCTGCAAAATACGGCGAGCTAGCAGTGCGAGCCTTACACAAAGCCTACAAACTAGACGCCTAAAAGCTTTAAAAATGGATCTTATTAGCTGGACGCTTGGTGCTATTAGGGGTGCTGAGTTTGAGGGTATTATCATGAACTGGCTTGAAGAACAACGCGTGGCGTGGGCTAGTCTGCTTTCAAGCAAGCTTGGGTATTTTTTAGATGGTGCTAGTATAGTGTTAGTCTGTGATGATGAGTATAGCTGGTTTGAAGAGTATTTTATCAAAAACATCAACACCCCTAGCAAAACCCGTCCGCTAATCCCAGTAGTGCCACTGCGCTCTTTATATCCACGCATTGATACTAGCGTGCTTGATGAGAGTGAGATGGCTTTGCTAGATGATATGCTAAATATCAGCTTTGGCAATAACTTTGTGTATTTCTACATAGGCAAGGGTAGTTCAAAACTAAGCCTTATTGCAAAAAGCCATCAAAATAGCTATATGTGGCTTTTTGGCGAACAAGCCCAAAACGCCTTTTGTCTAGAGAAAAACGATCCTTTATTAGATATCAAAATACTTGCGCTTTTTAGGCTTTTTGATATGAGTTTAAGCGAAGTAATTTTGGGTAAAATCACTCTTTAAATGCAAAATAAAATTATTATTTCAAGTGATTTTGAGAGCATAAAAGACGAGTTTGATGGTAAAAATGCGCGTATTTTTGAGTATGAGAATATGCTACTTGATGATGCTAAGGACGTGATAGCCGAGGCCTACATCGCCGAGTATGAGCAAAAAAACATAGTAATCATGGCTAAAAAGCTAGGTGCTGAGGTTCAAAACTCTTTGCTAAAAATACTTGAAGAACCGCCAAAAAATATAGTTTTTACTCTCATTGTCCCTAGCAAAAATACGCTTTTGCCTACCGTGCGCTCAAGGCTCATGCTAGAGGTGCGAAGCAGGGCAAAAGGCAGGTGTGAGCATGGGCTTGATTTGTGGCGCATTGATCTAAAAAGCCTGAGTGAGTTTGTAAAAACCCAAAAAGAGCTTAAAGAAAATGGCAAGCTAAGTGCCCTAGAACTCTCAAAGCTAGTTGGTGATATCATTTGCGATGCGCTTGATAGTGGGTTTGTTTTTAGCGCGGATGAGCTAGAGTATTTTAAAAAGCTTAGTTATATCAGTGCTTTAAATACTTCGCCTGAGTATGTTCTTACGCCCTTACTGCTGCTTTTGATGAAAAAAAGCAAACGCTGATTATCATAGGAATTCTAGATTTGGGAATTCTAGATTTAGGGAATTCTAGATTTAGGAATTCTAGATTTAGGAATTCTAGAATTCCTAAGGCCTAAAAAACTAAATAAGGTAAAAAAATGAAAATCCAAAAAATCTCAGCAAAAAGCGATTTTAACGCACTTTGCGCTAAGCTAAAAGTCCATAAAATGGGCAAGAAAATAATGAGCGAGAAAAAAGAACTACACTTTTTTCTTATAAAAGAAATAAGCTTAGCTGCTATAAATATCCTAAAACAAGATGCTCTAAGCTGCGGTGCTGAGGTACTAAGCCCAGAAAACGCGATACTTGGTGGCAAAGAGTTAAGCCAAGCGGTGCTAATAGCAAATGAAAAACAGCTAAAAAGTTTAGAGAAAAAAGAAGCCTTACAAGACTTTGGGCTAAAAGAGCTCTCACGCTATCTAAAACTAGAATTCCCAAATACAAAAATCTCTCCAAGCCCTGAAATAATGGGTGTGCTAAATATGACAGATGATAGCTTTAATCCTAAAAGCCGTGTGGATGAAAAAAGCATAGCAAATAGGGCTTCCCAGATGATAGAAAGTGGTGCTTCTTGGCTTGATATAGGCGCTGCTAGCACTCGCCCTGATAGCGTGTATATCGGTGCTAGAGCTGAGTTTGAGCGTGTAAAATCAGCAGTTGATATACTAAAAAGCTCAAATATTGCTAAAAAAGCAAAACTTAGCATAGACACCTTTGATGAAAACTGCGCTAAATACGCACTAGAAAACGGCATAACTTTGCTAAATGATATAAGCGCAAATCCTGCCCTTGCTAAAATTGCTAGCGAGTACGGCGCAAAATACTGCCTTATGCATGGCGGCATAAAAGGTAGCTCAGAGCCTGTAAATGGCGATATAATAGAGCTTGTTGATGAGTTTTTTGAAAGAAAAATCAAAGAATGCGAAAATGTAGGCTTAAAGCGAGAAAATATCATCTTAGATATCGGTATAGGCTTTGGCAAAAGTCATGAGCAAGGACTGGTGCTTATAAAAAACTTAGAGCATTTTTTGCGCTTTGGCTGTGAGCTGCTAGTTGGGGCAAGCCGCAAAAGCATAATAAACGCCTACCATCCAAGCAGCGTAGAAAACCGCCTTGCTGGCACTTTATTTTTACACCAAAAAGCCATAGAAAATGGAGCTAGTATAATTAGAGTTCATGACAGCTTAGAACATGCTCAGCTTTTAGCGCTGCATAGTGCCTACAAAGCACTTTAAAAAGGGGCAAAGATGAGCGAAAAAGAGATGAGCGAAAAAGATTATTTAGAAGCTATTAGCACGCTAAAAAAGTGGGCAAAGGCGTATTATACAGATGATGCCCCGCTTGCAACTGACGCTGAGTATGACGAGCTATATCACAGAATTCTAGAATTTGAAGAGCAAAATCCGCTTTTAATAAGCCCAGATAGCCCTAGCATAAAAGTAGGTGGCGAGGTGCTAGAAAGCTTTGAGAAATCAGCTCATATTGCGCCTATGTGGTCAATGGAGGATATTTTTAATTCTAGTGAGCTAAAAGAGTGGCTAGAGCGTGGGAGCAAGGCTGATTTAGAGCTTTTTGTAGAACCAAAGTTTGATGGTGCGAGCCTAAATCTACTCTACGAAGATGGCAAGCTAATCAAAGCTGCCACCAGAGGCGATGGTAAAATAGGCGAAAATGTAACTCACAACGCAAAAGTCATAGCCTCTATCCCTCAGCAAATCGCCTATAAATCTCGCATAGAAATCCGTGGCGAGGTAGTAATCACAAAGGCTGATTTTGAAAAAGTAAATAAAAGCTTGCTAGACGCTGGGCTAAAACCACTAGCAAATCCTAGAAACGCAGCCGCTGGCTCACTTCGGCAGCTTGATAGCAGCGTGGCTCGCTCTCGCAGACTGCGCTTTTATCCTTGGGGCGTGGGTGAAAACTCGCTAGAAAATGAGTTTAATTACACTACACACTGGCAGATTATGGAGTTTGTGCGCTCGCTTGGCTTTTTAAGAGATGATTTTTGTAAGCTTTGCGTGGGCTTTGATGAGATACAAAAAGCCTACAAAGAGCTTCTAAATGCAAGAGAGCAAAAAGAAATGCTAATGGATGGCATGGTCGTGCGTGTAAATAAGCTAAATTTGGCGCAAAATATGGGCTATACAGTTAAATTCCCTCGCTTTATGGTAGCTTATAAATTCCCGCCACTTGAGCTTGCTACTACGCTAAAAGATGTGATCTGGCAGGTAGGCAGGACTGGGGCTATTACGCCTGTGGGCGTGCTTGAGCCTGTAAATATAGATGGTGCGATGGTATCAAACGCTACTTTACACAATGCTGGCGAGATAAAAAGACTTGGACTAAAAATAGGCGATGTTATCAGCATAATCCGCTCAGGCGATGTTATACCAAAGATAACCGGTTCTTTGCGCAGGGGCGAAATAAACAAGGAAATAAGCAAGGATATAACTCCGCCTAGCGTGTGTCCGTGCTGTGGATCAGAGCTTTTTAGCGATGGGGCGATTTTAAAATGCCAAAATCTAGAGTGTAAAGAGCGTGAGTTAGGTTTGTTAATATATTTTGCTAGCAAAAAATGCATGGATATTGATGGGCTTGGAGCTGCGATTATTACTCTACTTTATGAGAGTGGCAGGCTAAGACATATCGCTGATATTTATAGGCTAGATGAGAGCTCTTTTGCTGGGTTAGAGGGCTTTAAAGAGCGTAAAATAAACAATATTTTATCAAGCATTCAAAAGAGTAAAACGCCTACTTTGGAGCGTTTTATAGCCTCGCTTGGCTGCGAGCTAATAGGCGAGGTGGCAGCTAGAAAAATCGCTAGAGCCTTTGGGGCTGAGTGGCTTAGTGCTAGCTATGATGAGCTAATAGCCCTTGATGGCTTTGGGGAAAATATGGCGCAGAGCTTTTTGGAGTTTGTGCGTGTAAATGAGAGTAAGGTGCGTGAGCTACTTACTTTTATACAGCCAGTTTTGCCTGAGGCGCTTGATACTAGCGGTGCTGTGTTAAATGGCAAAAGCGTAGTGATAACTGGCACGCTAAAAAGCCCAAGAGAGGCGATTAAAGCTAGACTTGAAGCCCTTGGGGCAAAAGTATCTAGCGCAGTCTCTGCTAGGACTGATTTTTTACTAGCAGGAGAGGCAGCTGGCTCAAAGCTAGCAAAAGCTAATGAGCTAGGTGTAAAAATCGTGAATGAAGAGTGGCTAGAGAGTTTGGAGAATTCTTGATTTTTATAGACTCAGTTCGTGGATGCTTTTTGTGCAGCAAGCCTTGCGCAGCCCAGCTGCTCTGGCGAAACTTTCGCACCGTTTTTCTGCAGCTTTGCCTTGAAAAATCGGTACGAAATTTCACCAGCCACTACCGTGGACGCAGCCGAAGAGTGGCTAGAGGGCTTGGAGAATTCTAGAATTTTTTACCAAAAACCAGTGAAAAAAAGACAAAAATGAGAGCAGATGCAAGAGTAGCACAGGTTTTAAATATCAGCAGAAACAAAGCTAGTGAGCTTATAAAAGCGCAAAAAATCTTTGCTGGCGGGGAGCTAATCTCAAAGCCCTCGCAAAATCTAAGCTTAGATAATGAAATTGCTTGTGATGGCGAGATTTTCGTAGGTCGTGGGGCTTTGAAGCTAAAGAGCTTTTTAGAGGGCCAAAAGATTAGCGTAAAGGGCAAAAACGCCCTTGATATAGGCTCAAGCACTGGTGGCTTTGCGCAGGTTTTGCTTATGAGTGGTGCTAGTAGTGTGGTGTGTGTGGATGTGGGCGAGGGACAGCTTGATAGCTCTTTAAGGGCTGATCCTCGCATTATTTGCCGTGAGAGTACGGATATTAGAGACTTTGCTAGCACTTATTGTGCTGGGAGCTTTGCTCTCATCACAGCTGATCTTAGCTTTATACCGCTTAGCTTGGTTCTGCCTTGTATCAAAACCCTTGCAAATGATGAAATAATCGTGCTTTTTAAGCCTCAGTTTGAAGTAGGTTTAAAGGCAAAAAGGGATAAAAAAGGCGTGGTTTGCGACCAAAAAGCCATAAATGAAGCACTAGCTGATTTTAACAGGCTTTGTGCTGATTTTGGCTTTAAAATACTAGCGCAAGAAAACTGCGCTATTAAAGGCAAAAACGGCAATCAAGAAATATTTTTTCACTTAAAAGTTTAGGAATTCTAAAATTCCCAAGGCTAAATTTAGAATTCCCTAAGATAAAAAATACCCCCTAACCCCCAAAAAGCCTAGGAATTTTAGAATTCCCAAAGAGAATTCCCTAAACTAGAATTCTCTAGAATAAAAACTAAAATTCCCTGGGTATTCAAAAAAATTCCTTACTTTTTAATTAAAATTAAATGGATCAATATCAGCAGTAGCGCCATAGGCTAGGGCGATATTTCCAGCTTTTAAAAGTGGGCTGTGAGAGTGAGCGCGCAGCAAAATATAGTAGCGAAACTTACTAGCGATGTAGGCTATAGAGGCCTTGCCGTGACCGATGATTTCAAGGTTTTCTATGCTTTTTAGCTGGGCTAAAATCTGCTCTGTAATCCTAGCTGCTTTTTGCTCGTTTGCGTGCGAGATGAGAATGCGAGAGAGCCTAGCAAAGGGCGGATATAAAGGCTCTCTAAGCTCTAACTCATCTTTTATAAAAAGCTCAAAGTCGCTTAAATACGGCTTAAAAAACTCTTGCTGGGCGGTCTGGATGATGACCTTGCCGTGGCTTGCTCTGCCAGCTCTGCCTGCTATTTGCATAGCAAGTGCTAAGGTCTTTTCACTAGCTCTAAAATCAGCATGCGCCAAATGCTCATCAAGCCCCAAAATAACAGCAAGTTCTACATTGTGATAATCATGCCCCTTACTTAGCATTTGCGTGCCAACCAAGATATCGATTTTGCCATCGTTAAAGTCTTTTAGCAAAGTTTCAAGCTTTTTTGCTGTGGTTATCTCATCTCTATCAAACTTTGCTATTTTTGCCTTTGGTAGAGCTGATTCTAGCATGAGTTTTAGCTCGCTGGTACCGATTTTTTGGCTTTGTAGCACTGAGCCACCGCAGTGCTCGCATGAGCTAGGCAAAGGCGAGCTAAAGCCGCAATAGTGGCATTTAAGAGCATTTGCATTTTTGTGTAGGCTCATGTTTACAGCGCAAAAGGGACAGCTAAAGCTTTTGCCACAGTCCTTACAAAGCAGCACCTTAAAATTGCCACGAGTTGGCAAAAAAATCACGGCTTGTTTTTTTGCCTCCAAAACAGCTGCTAAATGCGAAATAATCATATTCGAAAGCCCTAGCGGCGAGTGGTCAAAAAGAAACTCTTTGCTTGAGGTAAAAAAGGTGCCTTTTAGGCGAAAATGTGGAATTTTGTGATAGCTTACCACACTTGGCGTAGCTGAACCTAAAATAGTGCGAATGCCTTCAAAATCATAATCTAAGCTACTAGGAATTCTAGAATTTTCTGCGCTAAGTTCTTTTTTGCTAGGAATTCTAGATTTTTTGCTATTTTTAGCCAGCCAGATTGCCAAATCTCTTGCGTTATAGCAAGGCTTGCTAGCGTTTTTGTAGCTCTCGTCGTGTTCTTCATCTACTATTATTAGCCCAAGGTTTGTAAATGGCAAAAAAAGAGCCGAGCGAGCACCTGCTATTAGGCGGACTTTGCCGCTCATAAAATCCTTTAAAATCCTTTCTTTTTTGCCTTTTGCGATTTTGCTATGCCACAGCCCCACGCCTTGGCTAAAGTATTTTTCTAGGCGTTTTTGCATTTGTGGGGTTAGGGCGATTTCAGGCATGAGAAGTAGGGCTTGCTTGCCTGTTTTTAGGGTTTTTGCTATTGCGCTTATGTAGATTTCACTTTTGCCGCTGCCAGTATCGCCAAAAATAAGGCTAACATCGTTTTTTAGGCTAAAATCAAGGGCTTTGTTTTGTAGCTCGCTTAGTTCTGGCAAAGCGCTAAAATCACCAGCAAACTCGCTATCTAAAATATTTTTGCTCTCACAAAAAGGCTCAAAAAGCCCTGCTGCCACGCCTAGTTCGCTAGAATAATAACTTGCAATAAACTCTAAAAGCTGTATTTGCATGGCTGTGAGATAAAAGTCAGTTTGGCTTAGTATTTCTTTGCATTTAAAGCTTGGTTTACCCACTTGCTTATAAACATAGCCTTTTTTTTGCTTATTGCCAAGCTCTACTAGAACTTCGCTAAAAGGCTCTAGCTCGCGCTTACAGCTGTAAGTAAGTGGGGCTAGGGCGTGAGCGGTTATGATGATTTCGTAGTAAAACAAACTAGAATTCCATATTTTTTTTGAGATTTTTGCTAGGAATTCTAGAATTCCTAGCAAAGTTTAGAGTCAAGGTACGGTAAAAATCTAGAATTCCTTTACTTCTCTATTTTTTCGCACAAAGTATCAGAGGCTTGGCAAGTAAGGCTTCCTTTGGTTTTATCGTAAGTAAAAGTAATTGTTTCACCAATTGTAAGATAAAGTTCATTGCCGCCCTCGCTCACACTCCAATATTTCTCACTTAGTTTTGTGCCGTTTGTGATCTCTTCTATTGTTTTCTTATCTAGTTTTTCAGGATAGCCGCTGCCCTTTTGAGCTAGTAGATTTGCGCCACGATAGGTTTGTATAGCAGATCTGATAGCAGCGATTTCGGCTTTTGCTCTTGTTATTTCAGCATCTTTTTTACTGCCTGCTAGGCGTGGTAGAGCCACCATAGCGAGAATACCTAGTATAACGATGACAAAAATCAGCTCAACCATTGTAAATGCTTTTTTCATCTTAGCCCCTTTTTATACATTTAATGTCTTGCTTAGGTGATTTACCATGTTATTCATACGCTTATCGTTTTCATACTGGTCTTGACATTTTTTCATAAAGGCAAAAAGCAGGTCTTTTACCTCAAAGTTAGTCTTGCCACCTAAAAGATTTGATATATCACGCTCCAAAGCCTCTGCAAAGTCATCATCAAGCCTGACTGTGTAATCTTTTTTGCTGATAGTTAGCGTGATTTCTCTCATTTTTTTACCTATTTACCAAGGACAGCTTCTACTTGTTTTAGTAGGTCGTCGCTTTCGTTATGATGTTTGTTAAGCTCTTCTTCTAGGCGTGCGATTTGATTGCTTTTTGCCTCGTTTTGGGCTTTTGCGCTTACTAGTTCGTTGCGCAAAGCATCGTTTGCATCGCACATTTCTTGGTATTTTTGCATTAGTTCAGTTACTTTTGATGTCAGTGTGTTTAGCACTTTTTCTTCCATTATGTAGCCTTTTTGTGGATTTTTTAAAAAAATAGGGCGTATTCTAGCATAAAAAAACGAAAATTTTGCTAAAATTATCTAAAATTTTAGCATAAAAAGTAGAATTCCCGTGAAAAAAAGTAATGAAAGTATTTTTGAATTAACTAGTAAATTTAAGCCCTCAGGCGACCAAGCTGCTGCGATAAAAGGCATTGTAAGCGCAATAAAAGCTGGGGCAAAATACACCACGCTTTTAGGCGTAACTGGCTCTGGCAAGACCTTTACCATGGCAAATGTGATAAAAGAGCTTGGCATGCCAACACTCATAATGACGCACAACAAAAGCCTAGCAGCGCAATTATATAGCGAGTTTAAGGGCTTTTTTAGCAAAAATCATGTGGAGTATTTCATCAGCTACTACGACTATTATCAGCCAGAGGCTTATATCCCAAGGCAGGATCTTTTTATAGAAAAAGACAGCGCAATAAACGACGAATTAGAACGCCTGCGGCTCTCAGCCACAGCAAATTTACTTAGCTTTGATGATGTGATAGTAATCGCCTCAGTCTCAGCAAACTACGGCCTAGGCAATCCAGCTGAGTATCAAGGAATGGTGCTATTTTTAGAGCTTTCGCAGCACTACTGCCAAAAAGAACTACTCTTAAAGCTAGTAGATATGGGCTATAAGCGCAATGATGCGTATTTTGATAGGGGAGATTTTAGGGTAAATGGCGATGTGGTGGATATTTATCCAGCGTATTTTAATGATGAAGTGCTGCGCTTAGAGTTTTTTGGCGATGAGATAGAGAGTATGTATCACATAGATGCTATTACTGGCAAAAAAACTAGGGATTTGAGCAAATTTACTCTATATGCTACAAGCCAGTTTATCGTGGGTGAAAATCGCCTAAAATCAGCTATAAAAGAGATAGAAAAAGAACTTGATGAGCGTTTGGAATTCTATCAAAAAGAAAATCGCTTAGTAGAATACCAACGCTTAAAGCAAAGAGTGGAGTTTGATCTTGAAATGCTAAAAGCTACTGGCATGACAAAAGGAATCGAAAACTACGCACGCTATTTAACAGGGCAAAAGGCTGGAGAGACGCCATATTCGATGTTTGATTATTATGAAGTAAAAGACCGCCCTTATCTAGTAATTGTTGATGAAAGCCATGTGAGCTTGCCGCAGTTTAGGGGTATGTTTGCTGGCGATAGAAGCCGCAAAGAAGTGCTGGTTGAATACGGCTTTCGCTTGCCAAGTGCCTTGGATAACCGCCCTTTGATGTTTGATGAGTTTATAAACAAAAAGGCGCATTTTCTCTTTGTCTCAGCTACGCCAAATGAATATGAGCTAGAACTTTCTAGCCCACACATCTACGAGCAGATTTTGCGTCCTACTGGACTTTTAGATCCAGAGATTGAAGTAATACCAAGTGATAATCAAGTTGAAGTGCTATATGATAGAGCAAAAAAGGTAATAGAAGCAGGTAATCGCGTGCTAATTACCACACTAACTAAAAAAATGGCAGAAGAGCTAAGCAAGTATTATTTAGAGCTTGGTCTTAAAGTGCGGTATATGCACTCAGACATTGACGCAATTGAGAGAAACGAGCTAATAAGAGGGCTGCGGCGTGGCGAGTATGATATACTAATAGGAATAAATCTTTTGCGCGAAGGGCTTGATCTGCCAGAGGTCGCACTCGTAGCTGTCATGGACGCTGATAAAGAGGGCTTTTTGCGCTCAACTACTTCGCTAATCCAAACCATGGGCAGGGCTGCTAGAAACGAGCATGGAAAGGTGCTGCTTTTTGCCAATAAAATCACAAAAAGCATGAAAGAAGCTATGGATGTAACTCTGCGCCGCCGCAAGATTCAAGATGAGTATAACAAAGCGCATGGAATCATCCCAAAAAGCGTGGCTAGAAGTATAGAAGAAAGCCTACACGACGAGGCAAACGAGCCACTATATAATAAGGCTAAAAAACTTGAAAAAATGCCAGCTAGCGAGCGAGCAAAAATCATAAAAGAACTGCGTGCGCAGATGTTAGAGGCGGCAAAAAACTTAGAGTTTGAAAAGGCAATTGCTCTTAGAGAAGAGATAAAAAAATTAAAGGATCTATAATGAACTTATTAAATAAGTTCGCTTGGCTTTTCTGGGGGTCAGGGGGTGTCTTTTATTTTAGGAATTCTAGAATTCCTAAACTTGAATTCCCAAACTAGACTTCCCAAACTAGACTTCCTAAACTTGAATTCCTAAGTCTTGTGTCATTCCCCAGCTTGACTGAGTGATCTCTAGGGAATTCTAAAATTCCGTCATTGCGAGAGAGCAAAGTAGAGGGAGCAATCCCATTAAATCGCCGTCATTGCGAGCGAAGCGAAGCAATCTCATTCAAAATTTCGTCTAAAATTCCGTCATCCCCTGCCTTGCGTGTTAGTGTGTCATCCCCCGACTTGACCCGATGATCTCATCACAAATAAATTTAGAATTCCATAGAGATCCCCCAGTCAAACTGGGGGATGACATAGTAGGGAATTCTGGAATTCCTAAGAATAAATTTAGAATTCCTAGAGATTGCTTCGCTTCGCTCGCAATGACGGAATTTTAGAATTCCCTAGAGATCCCCCAGTCAAGCTGGGGGATGACATAGTGGGGAATTCTAGAATTCCAAGTAAAATTCTAGAATTCCTAAGTAAAAAAATACCCCCTAACCCCCAAAAAACCTAAATCAGCGATAAAAACTTCAAGCTAAATGCCATCACAGCCATACCAGCAATAAGTCCATAAAGGCACTCATGTCCGCTAGCATAAGCCTTTGCTACTGGAAAAAGCTCATCAAAGCTAATAAAAATCATCACCCCAGCCACGAGAGCAAAGCTCACCGCCACAGCAGACGCCCCAAAAAGCGGCAAAATCAGCAGCGCCC
This sequence comes from Campylobacter magnus, assembly GCF_028649595.1. NCBI lineage: Bacteria > Pseudomonadati > Campylobacterota > Epsilonproteobacteria > Campylobacterales > Campylobacteraceae > Campylobacter > Campylobacter magnus. The sequence continues at coordinate 3,015 of NZ_JAQSLK010000008.1, read as the reverse complement.
CTACAAGTGCGCCAAGTGGCTCAGCAAGACCTGAGAGAGCTGCGAAAATAAAAGCCTTGCGCTTTTGTCCGGTTGCGTGGTAAATCGGCAGGCTCACAGCTACGCCCTCAGGGATATTGTGAATTGCCACTGCTATGGCTACGACCACACCAAGCTTTATGCTCTCTAAGCCACTAGCAAAGGTCGCAAAGCCCTCAGGGAAATTGTGCAGCGCAATCGCAAAAGCTGTGAAAATGCCGGTGCGGCGCAGTGCTTTATTACTAGCTGGCGCATTATTTTGGGCAAGAGCTGCTTTTTGCTTTGCGATGTGAAGTTCTCTATCCTTTAAATAGCAAAATCTAAGCTCGCAATACGCCTCAGGTGCTTCTATTTCGTGCGGATTTACATCATCAGGCACGACTTTATCTATAAAAATACAGGCGAGCATTGAGGCAAAAAAGATAAAAAGCGCAATTATTTCGCCGTTTTGGCTTAGTTTGCTAAACTCTTTTATAGATGCTGGCAAAAGCTCTACAAAGCTAAGATATACCATCACACCAGCCGAAAATCCAAGTCCGGCTGAGAGCATTTTTGTGCTATCTTGCTTGCTAAAAAAGGCAATCGCAGCCCCAGCGCAAGTGCTAGCCCCTGCAAAAATCGCTAGCAAAAAGGCAAATAAAATATCATTAAAAGCAAAATTCATAAAATTCCTTGTTTTTTTTAAGCTGAATTCTAGCAAAAATAAATAGAATTTTTAAGTTTTTAGTAAAAATTATTATTAAATTATTCTAGAATTCCCTAAATATCATCTAGAATTCCTAGCAAATTTTAAGTAGGAATTCTAGAAGCAAGAATTCTATAAGTAGGAATTCTAGATTAAAAATCCCCTAGCCAAAAATCTCAAATTTTTCAAAAAACTCACTATTGCTATCTAAAAGCCCTTTTTTAATAAGCTCATCAATGACTGAGCGCGTGCAATTAGTCATTTGCGGCCACTGCCTCTCATAACCATCAAGGGCATTTTTAGCTGTAGCATCAATGCCGATTTGCTCGCCGTTTATAAAAATATCACGCTGGGCGTCAATATTATTTGTTATACGCCAAACATTCATATAATGATTTTCTAGTCTAGCATCGCTATCTAAAAAAATGAGAATTTTAAAATGCTCTTTAAACGCCAAAAGCCTTTTAAAAAGCTCTTTTAAAGGCGCAGTTTTTAGCGTTTTTATCATAGTTATAGGGTTTTTTGTGTGTGTAAAAATCTGGCGCAAAGCCAAAATCTCTGAGCTGATTTTTTGGAATTTTATGAGAAGCTCATCATCGCTAAGCAAAGTCGGCGCAGGCGTGCTTGTATCCACGCTTGCATCCACGCCAAGCTTACCGCCAAAACAGGCATTAGGACTAGCGTGGTCTAGCTGGTCGCAAACACCGCTAGTTATTAGTAGTGAAGCAGGCGAAATGCGCGAGAGAACATACTCGCAAAATGCGCTATAATCATCAAGCGCAGGTGCGTCGCTACCTACAAAAATAGCGTGCTTTACAAAGCTCATTTGCCCGACACCCCAAAAAGCATGAGCGATTTGCTGGGCGTGTGCTGGGTAAGCAGCGGCAAATTTTGCCAAGATTAGATTGTGAAACACGCCATTTTCAGGCATTTTATAATCAATTAGATCTGGCACACTAGTCTTTAAAAGTGGCAAAAAAATTCGCTCAGTAGCACCACCAAAGTATTTATCTTCTAGTGGTGGCTTACCCACGACTGTGGCGTAAAAAATAGGATTTTTCTTCTGCGTGATTTTGCTTACTTTCATCACAGCAAAGGGCTCAGCAGGCGTGTAAAAGCCAGTATGATCGCCAAAAGGCCCTTCAATAAGGGCTTGCGTAGTATCTACAAAGCCCTCTATTACGACATCAGCGTCATTTGGGATATAAATATCGTTTGTGATAGACTTCACAAGTCTAGCATTTTTTTCACGGATAAAGCCGTATAAAAGCAGCTCAAAGACATCTTTTGGAAGCGGCGCTTGAGCACACCAGATATATAATGGATCGCCGCCTATGGCTACTGAAACTGGCATCGGCTTGCCAGCCTTTGCGTATTGGTGAAAAAAATGCGCACCGTCTTTGTGAATCTGCCAGTGCATACCAAGCTCATCAGGGCTGTGAACTTGCAAGCGGTACATGCCCACATTGTGTGCCTTACCATCTAGGCTTTTTGTATATACTTGCCCCATAGTAATAAAGGGCGCTGCATCACCCTCCCAAGTGCGCAATATCGGCAGCTCGTAGAGATTTATCTTACTTTTTACCACCTGCTGGCACTCGCCACGGCTTTTTAGTCGCTTTGGCAGTACAGATTTTAGCTTTATTAACTCGCTAAGCAATTCTAGTTTTTGGCTGAAACTCTCAGGCTTTTTTGGTTTTAGCAGCTTTTCTATGCGAGCAGCGATTTCATCTGGCTTTGCGCCCATTATCAGCTCCAAAGCACGCTGTGAACCAAAAAGATTTGTAAGCACAGGCATTTCATACTTTTTGCCATTTTTATCAACAGGATTTGTAAAAAGCAGAGCCTTTGAATCTGTTTTTTTTACCTCCAAATAGCTAAGATGCGCTATTTCAAGCTCAGTAGAGCAGGGCGTATCAATCACTTTTAGTAGGTTGTTTTCTTGTAGGATTTTTATGTAGTCTTTCATTTTTAGCCTTTTATTTTGGGTTATTATACTAGAATTTTAGAGTTTTTTAGGGGTTAGGGGGTATTTTTTATTTAGGAATTCTAGAATTTTTACTTAGTATTTCTAGAATTTACTCTAGGAATTCTAGAATTTTACTTAGCAATTCTAGAATTTTACTTAGGAATTCTAGAATTCCACCTATAATTCCTAAGTCAATTTTAGAATTCCATAAAAACTTTTAAAAAAACTTTTAAAAAAACTTTTTAATTTTAATCAAACTTTAAGCAAAGCACTTGTATAATTTCAGCTCGCTTTTGGAGAAAAGCCTTGCTGAAATATGATTATTTCATTATTTTAGCGTGTT